>NZ_JXUW01000002.1 GCF_000949255.1 Ferrimicrobium acidiphilum DSM 19497
CCCGTTCCCATTCCGAACACGATCAGTTAAGCCCACCCGCGCCGATGGTACTTGGGGGGAGGCCCCCTGGGAGAGTAGGGCACTGCCGCTCGTTTAACAACCCCCCTCCTTGTGAGGGGGGTTGTTCTGTTTTGGGGGTCTCTCCTGCTGTGGCACCGTCGGAAAAGTTTTGAATTTCTGCGGAATCAGTTGCGGTTCTTGGTTAAAGGTAATAATATAGTTCCAATTCGGGGATACGGATAGGGAATGTATCGTCGTTTGTTGGTCGGATGATTGCACCAGACCTAGGGCGTTCGCTCACTGAGGTAATCGTCTGAGGGATGATACAACCGGGGAGGACTGTTGCGGTATGGGAGGAAGTAGGGGTTGGTATAAGGTTGGTCTGTTAGCAGGTGCGATGTCGCTGATAGCAGCAGCATGTGGCTCCGCTAGCTCAGGGGCGGCGGCGTCGGGATCTTCTACGGCTCAAGTACCTGCGAATTATGCAAGTTATGCGCTTCATACTGGAGATACTTATTCGTGGGTGCTTCCGATTCCGAATGAGGCTAATTATGAGCCTTGGGATCAGAATGCAGAATATGGTATGTATCGGCCACTGTATGTCGCAGGTAGTGGGGCCAGTCCGGTGGTCAACTATGCCAATAGTATTGCTCAGAAGCCGGTGTACTCCAACGGTAACAAGACGGTCACTGTGACCCTCAATCCTTGGAAGTGGTCTGACGGCAGTGCTGTGACCGCCAGGGATGTCCAGTTCTTTTACAATCTTTATGTGGCAAATAAGTCGCAGATAGCCACCTATGTACCTGGTAACTTTCCAGATAATGTCGCGAAGTTTACGGTAGATTCACCGACCCAGTTTACGCTCACGCTCAAGAGTGCGGTCAACCCGTTGTGGTTCACAGACAACGAGTTGACCGACGTGGTGCCGTTGCCGCAGCAGAGTTGGGATCGAACGTCGCTCTCTGGGAAGGTTGGCAACTATGACCTGACCACTTCTGGTGCTAAGGCTGTCTTTAAGTTCCTCTACGCTCAGTCTTCAAAGTTGGCGACCTACGCTACGAATCCTCTTTGGAAGGTTGTCGATGGGCCCTGGAAGTTGCAATCGTATGATCCAACCACAGCCCGGACCGTTTTCGCGCGAAACAAAGCTTTCACGGGTCCAGACAAGCCGAAGCTTTCTGGGTATGTGTTGGAGAGTTTTTCTTCGCAGACTGCGGAGGTCGACGCGTTGAGAAACGGCAGTCTTGACTATGGTTACCTCCCGCTCAGTGATGTTAAGCTTGCGTCGACCTTCAAGGCTGGCGGTTACACGATTGCACCGTGGGCAACGGACTATGTGCAGTGGGCGGAGTTGGGTTACACTAGCAAAACCTGGGGCCCGTTAGTCAAGCAGCTCTACATCCGTCAGGCACTGCAACACTTGATCAATGAGCCGTTGTACTTGAGCGCTACCCTTCATGGTGATGGTCAGCTGACCTATGGACCTGTCCCGAATCTTCCCGGTTCACCTTATGTCTCGGCTCAAGAGAAGCGTGACCCATATCCGTACTCTGTCAGCAGCGCCAAGGCTTTGCTTGCGGCTCACGGGTGGAGCGCTGGTTCTGGTGGAGTGCTGATCTGTTCGAACCCGGGCACCGGGGCTTCACAGTGTGGGGCTGGCATTAGTAAAAATGAGCCATTGAGCCTGAAGTTCATGTATCAGACTGGTACACCTACGCTACAGGCACAGGTTGAGGCGTTTGCTACTGCGGCGAAGTCAGCTGGAGTTGATCTTGTTTTGGATCCACAGTCGCAGTCCACCATGTTCTCTGTAGGTGGGGTTTGCCCATCCTCTGGACCCTGCAATTGGGGTATCATCTTGTATCGGACCTTTCTCTGGAACTATGGTCAAGGTGATGTGTTGCCTACGGGGGGACAGATGTTCGGTTCTGGTAACTACTGGGGTGGAGGTTATAGCTCGGCGAAGGCCCAGAGTTTAATCAACGCCACCCATACACAGGCTGGTCTACAGCCGCTGTTCAATTACGAGAACTATATCTCCTCCCACGTTGCTGCTCTCTGGTTCCCGACGTGGGACTGGCAGGTGTCGGTGGTCTCCAATCATCTACATGGATGGAATCCGCAGCAGGTGTTTGGTAATCCGGTTCCATCACGGTGGTACTTTTAACGGTTGTTGTTCGAGTGGGATTGGGCTGAAGTTGTCATATATCCCACTCACGGTTCGTGGTTGATCAGACCAGACAGGAATGCAAATCCGGTCTGTAAGGGTGAGCTCAAGGACCGTCTGGAACTACCAGTTCTTGTGGGTCACCGCTCTGATATTCACTATCTATGAAAGCTAGCCCTCGAACGACCTAATTCATGGAGACGCGGACGATCACAAAAGATCAGCTACAACTACTACCAAGCCTATGAACTAACCGAGGTTCACAAGTAGACCTAGCTGTCAGGGGCGGAAGGTTGCGGAGGTAGAACTTAGCTTTGCTTGGCCTACGCGCAGGCAAGCCAATATCGTGGTGCATCGCGGCCAGTTCAACTCCTCAGGCTCACCGGGGTGAAGCAATGGGCTCAGGTCTCACCGTGAACCTGGACGGCCCGGGCTGGGACGGCCTCATTGGACCCTGACCCGTGGGTCGATAACGCCATAGAGAATGTCAACTATTAGGTTTCCCAAGACGGTCATCACTGCGATTATAAGGACTATACCAAGGAGGACCGGGAAGTCACGAGTTTGTGCGGAGTTCCAGAAGAGCAGACCCGCTCCCGGATAGTTGAAGAGCGCTTCTACTATAAGCGAACCGGAGACGGTATAAGGGAGTGAGAGTCCTAGGAGAGTGAGAGTTGAGTTAAGTGAGTTCCTCAGCACATGCCTTAACAGGACGGTGCGGTTGCGTGCTCCCTTCGATTTCGCTGTTCGAACGTAATCTTCTAACAGATTATCTATTACCGAGGATCGCATATATCGACTGAAGTAGCTCACGTTGGCGAGACTGAGGGTGATGATCGGGAGGGCCAGGTCGGTGGCGTCGATCGAGAGGCTGCCACCGAAGTTGGAGGCGGTTGAAGGGAAGATCGGTAACCAGATGTTGAGGACGACGATGAGCACTACCCCCAAGAGAAATGTCGGCATCGAGTACATGACCAGCATGGTGCCGCTTAGTGCATGATCGTCTAGATGATTACGACGATATCCCTGCCAGAGCCCCATTGGTATTGCGATGGCGACGGCGAAGAGTAGGGAGACGGCGACAAGCAGAAACGTGCGTGGCACGTACTCGCTGAGCAGGGTGGAGACATTCTCGCTGAGCTTATAGGAGTATCCTAAATTGCCTCGAAGCGCATTCCATGCCCAGGTCAGATACTGGACTGGTAGAGGTTTTAGCAGACCTTCTTGGACCTCTAGGGCATGCACTTGTATTGGACTTGCCTTCTGCCCAAGTTGAGCGCGAACGAGGCCACCAGGAAGGAGATGCAAGATGATGAAGACGATGATTGAAACCGCGATGATGGTGATGATGGCTTGCCCGCAGCGTCGAAGAATATAGCGAATCATACGAGCTCCTTTCGAACTGCAGCCCGGGTGCCGGTATGGGTATGCCATAATGCATTGTCGCTATGGCGATGGTAGTGTCTTGACATCTCGAGTCCTCTATCGTTGGGCCAGCCGTGCTTCTACGACATCTCGCAGGGCATCACCTAGAACGTTTACCGCTAGTACCGTTAGGACTATGAATACTGCGGCTGGCCAGAGCTGCCACCAGTAGCCGTCGAATATGTTATTCACGCCGCCGGCGAGAATCTCTCCCCAGTTGGTAGCTGGTGGGGGGATGCTGAGCCCTAGATATCCGAGAGCTGCGAAGGTAAGAATGGCATCAGCCACCTTGAGGGTTCCGTTTACCACGAGAACACCTAGCACGTTGGGCATGATGTGACGGGCAATGAGACGCCAGCGCGGTGCGCCGAATCCGGAGGCTGCTACGACGTAGTCGCGAGTTTTCAGACTTAGAGTCTCACCACGCACGAGCCGAGCGGTCGAAAGCCAGCTGACGCCGGATATCACGAGGATGATCAGCCATAGTGTAGGTCGAACGATCGATGCGAGCAAGATGACGAAGAAAAGGAAGGGGATCGAGAGGAGCGCATCTACGATCCGCATCATAACCGAGTCAACCAAGCCGCCAACAAAGCCACTAATCGTTCCCCACACTAGCCCAAAAGCCGAGGCCAGGACTCCAACAGCCAAGCCGAGTTCAATGGTGCTTTGGCCGCCGAGCATTAGCCTTCCTAACTCGTCGCGCCCAGTGGGGCTAGTTCCAAGGATATGGGTGGAAGATGGTGCTTGATTCTCAAGCAGGAGTTGCGCTGATACTTGATTTGTATGGTACACCAACGGACCTATGAAGCAAAATAGGATGATTAGAATCAGGATGACGAGGCTGCCTACCGCTAGCTTGTTGGCAATGAACGTGCTGAGTGCGGCTCTCAGTGCCCCCATCCTTTGGTCGACAGCTGCAGCGTGAGTACTCGGCTGCTCAGTCTTCATAGCCGTCATTGCCCCTCCTTCAACCGGCCATCCTCAACCGTCGCTTCGACGCGCTAACTCGGCATGACCAAGTCGTCTCTGACGATGAGTTGCTAGTCATGATACAGCAATATGAGGAGACGGACAACATCGGATCCGAACTTCTTGGTCAGAACGGTAGCACTATGAGGCATCAAACCTGAAGGTTTCAGTCCCTCCGAGCGTTGGTGTACCTGGATCGAGGTAATGTCGATCTAGATTCGGATTCGGTTGCAAAGTTGTTCAAATGGTAATAATGTCTTCGTGGGAGTGATGTGATAGACGGGATTACGTAGTAGCACTTGTTGGTGATTGCCTTCGAGAAGGGGAGATCTGGCGGCCTGTATGAGGGGAGGGCATTGTCACTCATCGGCGATATACAGACGACGAGTATTCGTAAGCATAGGGTGGGATCGTTTGTTCGAGAGATCGTGTGGATGCCAGCGATGTCTATTGGCTACAGTTCGTCTTCTGTGCGAGGCATGGCATAAGAATATCGACTCGCTGAGGGTGTGTTTGCTATTTGACTTCAGTGGACCCACTTTGTTGGGATGGAGAGGCAAATCCACGCCGCGGGGGTTGCTTTGGTATCTGCTAGACGGCCGCTCCACGATGTGGATATTGGGTTAGGAGGCAGGATGCTCGTGATGAATGTATGGTACAACAGTGGGCAACCTATGGAGGTAAATCATCAAATGTCGCAAGTGAGGTCCTCGTCGGGAGGTTGTAGTTGTGGTTTTTGGAGGTAACGGTTGCCTTCAAGCCTGTCGGAATTACGAATGTGGCAGCGGCTGGGCTATCTTGTGCTTATGCGCTCAACGACTACCAGGTGGGAGGACGCCATGATAGTTCGACCTGTACTCACGGAAGAGGTACAAATTGGATGTTGAACGCGAAGCAATTCGCTCCTTGGTTGCGGCTCGGGACGGGGTCTATTGGCTTGCCGAGGGTGTTGTACCCGTATTTGGTTCGCCGCTCAGTGATCATCAAGACGTTGATCTGGTGATTGTTGGGGCGGGTTTTCTTGGATTGTGGAGTGCCATCCTCATTAAAGAGCGCTTCCCTGAGTGGGAGATTGTGGTCGTAGACGGCGGCCGGGTTGGTTTTGGAGCAAGTGGCCGGAATGGCGGTTTTGTAGATGCGAGTTTGACGCATGGACTTGAGAATGGTCTCGGTCGTTGGCCCGAGGATATCGAGGAGCTTGAGCGTCTCGGCGGGGATAACCTTACCGCCCTTGCCGAGTTCATAGAACGTCATTCGATAGATTGTGATTTTGAACGCAGTGGATCGCTGGATATTGCCACGGAACGCTGGCAGCTCGATGGTTTAGAGAAGTACGCGGAGACCGCCAGACGTTATGGCCACGATGCTGGCGTGCTCGATCGCAACGGAGTCCAGGAGCTTGTGCGGTCGCCGCTGTATCAAGGAGGACTTTGGACTACGAATCGCACGGCGCTGGTCAATCCAGCGCGTTTGGCATGGGGTCTGGCTCGTGTGGCGATCGAGCTGGGAGTGACGATCCATGAGGGAACTGTAGTGACCAGTGTGCACGATGTGGGAGGCATGGTCGAGGTCGATACTGCTCAAAGTGGCTCATTGCGTGCTGCCAAGGTTATCCTTGCGACGAACGCGTTCCCTCCGCTGCTCTCAGGGGTAGCTAGTTTTATCGTCCCCGTCTACGACTACGTTCTAATGACGGAGCCCTTGTCGTCATCGCAACTTGAGGAGATTGGATGGCGCGGCCGCCAAGGACTTTCTGACCTTGGCAATCTATTTCACTACTACCGCCTCACCAGCGATAATCGCATCCTTTGGGGTGGGTATGATGCTATCTATCATTATGGTTCTCGAGTCAGTACCGCCTACAGATTGCGCTCAAAAACTCATTTGATGCTTGCTCGTCACTTCTTTGAAACCTTCCCGATGTTGGAGGGTATTCGCTTTACCCATGCTTGGGGCGGTGCAATTGATACTTCCACGAGATTTTCGATGTTTTTTGGGTCACGCTATCAGGGCAAGGTCCATTACGCCCTTGGGTTTACCGGACTGGGTGTTGGGGCTACTCGGTTTGCAGCTCAGGTTCTATGTGCGCGTATGGAGCCAAAGATGTCACCATTCGATCATCTTGGACTGGTTCGAACAAAGCCGATGCCGTTCCCGCCTGAGCCATTGCGTTCACTTGCGGTCGCAGCTACAAGGCGTTCTTTGATGCGAGCCGATACCCATGGCGGACATCGAAATCTTTGGTTACGGACACTCGACCGCTTAGGCGTCGGTTTCGATTCATAGGGGAGAAGATGTCGAAGCTATTAGAGGTGAATGAGCTCTCAACAGAGATACGTCAGCGTCGTGGGGTCGTGCGCGCCGTAGATGGCGTGAGTCTTTCCGTGGAGCGCGGCGAGACGCTTGGTGTGGTCGGGGAGTCTGGATGCGGCAAGACGATGACGGCGCTATCGATCGTGCGGCTCTTGCCGGCCGGTGGTGTGATCGCGAGCGGAAGCATCAAGATCGATGGTGAAGAGCTGGTGGGTGCCTCCGAGGCCCGTATGCGTGCAGTGCGCGGCGACAGGATTGGGGTCGTATTTCAGGACCCGATGACTAGTCTTAACCCTTCGAAGACTATTGGTTGGCAGATCGCTGAGTCGCTTATGATTCACAAGGCTGCGAGTAAGTCAATGGCTCGTAAACGAGCGCTTGAGGTGCTCGAGCTGGTCAAGATCCCAGCTGCAGCGGAGCGACTGAACGATTTCCCGCATCAACTCTCAGGTGGAATGCGACAACGAGTTATGATTGCAATTGCGCTGGCTAACTCCCCCGAGCTGCTGATCGCCGATGAGCCGACCACGGCGCTAGACGTTACCATTCAGGCGCAGATCCTGAGTCTTTTGGATGAGCTCAAGTCTACCTTGAATATGGGGCTCATCCTGGTTACTCATGATCTCGGAGTTGTTGCTGGTCGTGCCGATCGGGTGATGGTGATGTATGCGGGTCGCGTTGTCGAGAGTGCCGAGACTGGCCGGTTGTTTGAAGCAATGCGTCACCCTTACACGTTTTCCCTCTTTGCTTCGATCCCTCGCATCGGTGACGATCGCGAGCGGGTACTCACCAGCATTCCAGGACTGCCGCCCGATCTTGCCCATCCTCCTAAAGGGTGCCGTTTCGCTGAGCGCTGTCGGTTTGCGCAAGATCGCTGCCATAGTGAGGATCCTGCACTCGTTGGCGAGGAGCATAGATATGCGTGTTGGTTTCCGGTGAACCATGAAATTCGTTCAGCGGTGGTTGCATCCAAAGATCGACATGCCGCACGTTCGATTGGCGACGTTCCGCTCCTCGAGTTGAAGGGATTGGTCAAGGAATACGACATATTCGCAGGTGCATTAAGACGAAAAGCGGGCAGCGTGCACGCGGTTTCCGGCATAGATCTTACCCTCTATGAGGGTGAGACCATTGGAATCGTTGGTGAGTCAGGTTGTGGAAAGTCGACGCTTGGTCGTATGATGGTCGGTTTGGAACGGCCAACTTCTGGTCAGATACTTTATAAGGGTGTCGACATAGCGATGCGTTCTTCAGGAGAGATGCGGAAGCTTCGACGCAACTTTCAGCTCATGTTCCAAGATCCCTACGCGTCGCTAGATCCTCGTATGCGTATAGGGCCCGCACTGCTTGAGCCTGTACGGGTACAGCATGTTGGTGGTTCTCGCGACCAGGAGGCGCGCATGTATCAGCTGCTTGATGAGGTGGGGCTCAGACATTCTGCAGTGGAGCGCTATCCTCATGAGTTTTCAGGAGGGCAGCGACAGCGAGTAGGCTTTGCCCGGGCGCTGATGCTTGAGCCGGGTCTGGTGGTAGCAGACGAGCCCGTCTCTGCACTCGACGTATCGATTCGTAGTCAAGTCCTCAACATGATGCGACGACTTCAAGCACGCTATCGGCTCACCTATGCACTCATCTCTCACGACCTTTCTGTCGTCAGCTACTTGGCTGACAGAATTGGCGTTATGTACCTTGGCGAGTTGGTTGAGTTGGCTACCGCGTCTGACGTCTTTTCAACTCCTGCGCATCCATACACTCGTGGACTGTTGCGTTCGGTGCCAATTCCTGATCCTGCCATCGAACGTGAGAAGGCGAGGATCGGCCAAATTGTTGGTGAACTTCCGTCACCGTTGTCGCCGCCCAGCGGTTGTCGCTTCCATCCGCGATGCCCCTATGCCTCCGATAGGTGTTCAGTAGATCACCCGGAGTTGCGCATTGTGGCTACTGGGCATAGCGTTGCCTGTCACAATGCAGAACAGGTGCTAGAGGATGCATGGGAACTTGAAGGACTCGCACGGATAATCGACCATTGAGGATGAGACGTTGCCTGGCTGAGTCACCTTTGTCGGTTGGTCGCCGGGCAATTAACTGGAGGAACGAGGTCACATTACAGGCGAGCTGAGACCAGGTTGTCATCACGCGGTACACGCAATGCGACTCCTGTGGCCGCGTCAGGTTTAAGAGAAAATGCTCATACAGCTTCCCTGGTGATCAGTGGTAGTGAGATTTCGAATAGCGCCGGTTGGGCCGGGTCTCTCGGATTCAACTCTTACTGTCTCGCTCGGGCACGATCCAGCTATATCTTGGTCTGCGGCGTGTAACGCTACTGATCTACTAGCTTGGTTGGGTTGAGAATCCAGTTTGGATCGAAGGCCCTCTTGACCTCGGCTATCAGTTTGACCTGGTGATCGCCGAGTTCAATATCTTGGTATCTCTTTTTCAACAAACCAACGCCGTGTTCGCCGGAGATGGTGCCGCCCAGGGCAATAGCCCTTCCCACCATCTCTGAGAAGGCATGTTCTGCTGCCGCTTTACCCGCGTCATCTGTTGGCATCACGATGGTTGGGTGAAGGTTGCCGTCGCCACCGTGGCCGAAGGTGCCGATTGTTAGACTGTAACGTTCTGCAACCGCGGAGATCTCAGCCATCATCTCCGCAATGCGTGAGGTTGGCACGCAGACATCGTCTAGAAGTACCTTACCTAGTCGCTCCAGGGCTCTAAGTGCTAATCTCCTTGCCTGTAAAAGAGCGTCCGCTTCGTAGGTATCGGTGGCTAGATAGACCTCGGTTGCCTGTGATCGTTCGGCGATCGATTTAATCAGGTCGAGTTCTGCAACTCCGGCCTCACCATCTAGGTCCGATTGAGCTATCAGCATCGCTGCGATTGAGGAGTGTAGGCCCATTGGGGTCATCTTTTCCACCGCAGCGAGTGTTGTGTCGTCCATTACCTCCAGCAAAGAAGGCGTGCACGATTTGGAGATCTCAGTGATAGCTTCGCCAAGGGATGTGAGTGAGTTGAATACCGCTACCAGAGTTCCAGCTGGCTTAGGAAGTTGTCGGACAAGTCGCAGAGTGGCCTTGGTGATGACCGCCAGGGTCCCCTCGGAACCGACGATCAACCCGGTCAGATCCAGGCCAGCGACCCCCTTTTTGGTGCGGCGCCCCAGGTTCATAACGGTTCCATCAGCCATGACTACCTCTAGGCCCAATACGTAGTCGCGAGTTACCCCGTACTTTACGCAGCATAGCCCTCCGGCGTTGGTGGCGATATTGCCTCCAACTGTTGAGAATGAGAAGCTCGCTGGATCAGGCGGATAACTGAGGCCAAACCGCTCCGCTTCGGCCTTTAGATCCTTATTGATAACGCCTGGCTCGACGGTGGCAATGAAGTTGATGGGGTCGATCTCGAGAATCTTGGTCATGCGGGCCAGACTCATCACCAAAGATCCGTCTATGGCGTTGGCACCACCAGCCAGGCCGCTACCGGCACCACGTGGTACCACCGGGATGTTATACCTGTGGGCGATAGCGAGCGACCTGGAGACGTCCTCTGTCGATTTTGGTAACAGCACTGCGAGGGGTTTGCCTACCGCCACGCCGGTTGCATGGTCCGATGAGTAAGAACTGGTGATGTCCGGGTCGGTAATTATCGAAGCGGGATCCAGGAGCTGTGCGAGTTCAGCCAAGACATCGGAATGGTTGGAGTGCGTCACCTCGTTGGTTGTCTGAGTCGAGGGGTCGTTGTTCACCAAACATTACAATAGTTGACCGCCATCCTCTGCGCAAACTGCCGGATGTCTGCACTACTCCAGGGCTCATGGCTGTCGACACTAAGGATCACCTAGCTCCTATCCGTTGGGTGTGTGCAGTAGGTGTTGCTTGTTCGTGAGGTCATCATTGCAAGAGTTGTTCGACCGGCAAAGAGGATTTCAGATGGATTGAGCGAGGTGTTATATCTTCAGAACAGCCTGTGATCAACGTTGTTGAAGCTGCATCTCGGCCGTAGTGACTAGTTCGCGAAGGAACTGCGCTAGTGCTCGTCTGTTGTCGTAGTCTTCAATTTTGAGCCAAGTATTCAAGAGACCATTCTAAGTTTCGCATATTCGACTTAGTTGTCGACATAGCGATCAATGCTGTAGAGCGCACGCTGCAACCCGGTGGGAGTAGTTTCAGGTTCGCGGTCACGATGTGTACAGCTACATCGCACGCTACGTCCACCAAGACGCAACATAGCGACCCAGTGACGCGCACCACCACGCCTAAAGCTGCGTGAGGAGCTTGGGAAGCCCCGTGCGTAAGAGCGGGGAGGATGTCACGTTAGATAATCGGGTCATCGGAAGAAAACGGGTATACCGGTACCAAGATCGACCATAAATCAGTAAGCCGTCAAGCGTTCTGATGTGCTTGGCCGAATTGAAGCCGTCATTCCGAGAGTTCTAAGCTGCACCACCCGTTAACAGACGGTATGGAATTGCTCACCAAATGGGACGCTGGACCTCGCTTACCCATGCAGCTTGTAGCGTAGCGGTTTGTTCTAACGCAAATCGACGATAAATAGTCAATGCTCGAATGTCTACGCTTCCGGTTGTACCACTGGATCCAATCAAAGATTGCGGTTCTTGCCTCCTCTGGCGTACTTAAGTCGGTTCGGTATACGAGCTCCTTTCAAGGTGGAAGCAGCCAACTCAAGCAACTCACATCGGCCATGCCCATGGATGCGATGATGGTGAACGACACGCTGACGACGCAGCGAACAAAAGCGCAACTAACCTGTGCAAAACTGGCACAAGCTTGGGTGGCCATCCATTGCCTCCTCGGTATGAGCCTAAAATTGCGTTAGATATCGGTAGCCGGGTGCGTGCCAGGCGACGATCGTCTCCAACTTCCGATGTTACGTAAGCTTGAGATATGCCTTTCCATCGCGTTGTGCCCTGATGAGCTCACCGATAGCACTTGGCACGATCGTCACATAAGAAAAGAGCGCATCCTGGGCGATGGCGCGCTTGCGAAGCGAGTTGTTACAAGCCACAAACGAGACGCCTCGGTTTGCAAGTTTGTTGAGTTCGACGGACAGATGCGTGGTATCGCGTCGGACGAGGTCGATGCCTCTACCCGAACATACCACCTCGATCGAGGCAGATTCGTCCTCGAGTAATAAGTTTTCGATCTGCTGGAGAACTTGGCTCCACGCCTCTTGGTCTGGAGTATCGAGCTGGATTACCGCTTCGAGTTTGGAGTCGTTTGGTGAGTCGGAATTCATGTGATCGAGGCTAACCGGGGAAAGCTTGGAAGAACTTAAGAAGATGGCAGACTGGAATGCGTAATCAGGCGAGGGTTACCAGCTCGAGAAGTTCCTCGTTCCAATAGTCTTCAACCCCATCTGGTAGCATCAATACCCGTTCTGGTTTAAGGGCCTCGACCGCACCAGGATCGTGGGTAACCAGAATGATAGCGCCGGTATAGCTGCGTAATGCTGCGAGTACTCGGTCGCGGCTAGCAGGGTCAAGGTTGTTAGTGGGTTCATCTAGGAGGAGCAGGTTGGCGCGCTGTGAGACAAGGGTAGCCAGCGCCAGCCGCGTTTTTTCGCCACCCGAGAGAGTGCCACTCGGCTGATTAAACATCTCCGAAGTGAACATGAACGAACCAAGAATTTGACGGAGGTCGGTATCAGTTACATCAGCTGGTGCGCCATTTCTCAGGTTCTCTAGTGGAGTAAGGTCTGGATTCAACATCTCATGCTCTTGGGCATAGTAGCCCACAACAAGGCCTTTGCCGGGATGAATCTCTCCCGCATCGGGAGCTTCCACATTGGCCAACAGGCGCAGTAGTGTTGTCTTCCCAGCGCCGTTGAGACCGAGGATTACCACGCGTGAGTGCCGATCTATTGCAAGGTCAATGCCGCTTAAGACCTCCAGCGAACCGTACGATTTAGCGAGTCCGTTTGCCTGTATGGGAGTCTTGGTGCAAGGCAATGGCTGAGGGAAGCGAATATTCGCAACCTTCTCTGATTGGCGGACATCATCGACGTTGTCGAGGATCCGGGTCACACGGCGATCGAGCACCTTGGCTTTTCGCGCACGCTTTGCGGTCGAGCCACGCATCTTGTCGGCCTGCCGCTTCAACTGGGTCGCCTTGCTGGTTTCGACCTCGTACTGGTGTCGACGTCGTGCCTCATCTTCGGCTCGAGCCACCAGGTAGGCTCGATAATGAAGGGTGTACAGATCGAGAGTAGATCGCTGCGGATCCAGAAAGGCGACGCGATTAACGACCGATTCCAGGAGCCTTGCATCATGTGAGATAACTATCAGCCCACCGTGGAAGTTTTTCAGGAAGTCGATGAGCCAGTTAATCGAGTCGGCGTCGAGGTGGTTGGTAGGCTCGTCGAGTAGGAGTAGGTCTGCCTCCGAGAAAAGTATTCGTGCAAGCTCAATCCGCCGCCGCTGTCCACCACTTAGCACACCGATTGGTTGTGTGAGAACGTGAGCTTCGATGCCGAGGGAGTTAGCCAACACTGTGGCATCGGATTCGGCACGGTAACCGTCGCGGTTGGCAAAGAGCGTCTCTATATGGCCGTACTCCTTCGTAGCCTGCTCCTGTGCCGGTCCATGTGCTTCAGTCATGAGATGTTGAAGCTCGGTCAGCTTTGCAAAAAGATCATCGAGTTGACGTCCGGAGAGAATGCGTGAGAGTGCGGTTAGCTTAGGGTCTGCGGCGAGAGGGTCCTGTGGCAAGTAGCCAACTGAACCAGCCCGCTCAAGAATTCCCTTGGCCTCAAGTTCTCCAGCAAGGACCTTCATTAGGGTAGTCTTACCTGCGCCGTTGCGACCGACTAGTCCAACGCGATCCCCTTTGTCGACGAGCAGGTTGAGGTCATCAAATAGGAGTCTGGCGCCATATTCAAATTGCAACGACTTTGCGTGGACAAGCATGATTCTCAATTCCGAGAGTGGAGAGGTGTTAGTTTTGCTCGTTACAGTCTAACTGGATCTGGCCTGGGTCTATTGCCGTCATTTGATCTCTGTGCCACCCGAGCTTCGTGAGCGTAGATTAAGCCGTGGGTGTTGAGTTCCGGCCCGATGCCCGAAATAGGTAATGCGTTACCGGTGATTGGCAACGGCGTTGAGTGGCCCATCGGCATCATGGTTGAGAACCGGTTAGGATGGTTTGGCACAAAAGTTTACCTGTAACCTTCCCTTCACCATCGGAGTATCACAACATGTCAGCTAGATCAGACGGCCCTGAACAATTCGGCGACTCGGGTTCGTCAGATCGACCCCGTCGACCAGAGGGTGACCGTCCAAGCTATGGTCGCCCAAGAGATTCAGATCGCGATCGTGGTGGCTACCGTTCTGGTCCTCGCCCAGATCGAGACCGATCCGATCGTCCAGATCGACCCCGTCGACCAGAGGGTGACCGTCCAAGCTATGGTCGCCCAAGAGATTCAGAACAGGGCATCGATAGTCTGATAGACGCTGTCAATTCTGATCCCCTCGGGACCACCGAGGCCGAACCGGAGACAAGGGACCTGCCCTCGTTGCGGTTCCAGGCATCGCGGTGGTTGCAGCGGGAGTCGGTCGATGCTCCGTCGCGCGTTCGAATCCGTGAGGATCACGTGGGCGACTCCAAGGTTCGACCTCAGCGACCATCAATGCGTGGCAAAAGTCGATCAGCGATGCGTCAGTTGCTCGCTCGGGCAGCTGAGGCCTATGAGCGCGATCGTTTCGAGGAGACGTTACGTATAACTAGACGCATCGATGCGATGGATCCTGATGAACCCGAGGTCCTAGAGTTAATGGGTCTTAGTCTGTATCGTCTAGCACGTTATGATGCGGCCCTAAGAGTCCTCCGCAAGATGCACAAGGCGACTGAGAGCTTCGATCAAGTGCCAGTACTAATGGATTGTGCGAGGGCGCTTGGCCGCATCAACGAGTTAGATCGGTGGTGGCTGCGTCTTCGCGAAGCTTCGCCAGCGAAGGAGGTCATCGTGGAGGGTCGGATCGTATACGCCGGTGCTCTGGCTGACCAGGGGAAGCTCGCTGAGGCTATAACTTTGATGGAGCAGGGTCTAGGGAAAGAACGTCGTGGAACTGCGCTAACTAGCATCCGTCAACGGTATCTGCTGGCACAACTCTTTGAACGTGCAGGGGACGCCTCGGGGGCTCGTGAGATCTATCTGCAACTGTTCAAGGAAGACAAGAGTCTGTACGACGTTGCGGAGCGTCTTGCTGCGCTGAGCTGATGAACTTGCGAAGAAGTCCGAGCTGAGTCTTAGTATTTCTGACTGTGTGCTACCAAGGCACCGATTCCTGGCGAGCGGATGTCGGTGCTGCTAATAGTCGGGTTGTACTCCGCCAATGGGTGAGCCGTTGAAGAGTCCAGCTGGAGGTTTGACCTACGGCGTGAGGTCATGATGGTCCGCAACTCCGTTAAGAACTGAAGTGGCTGGGTGTAGTGCGAGGGTTGCAGGAATGTGTAACGTAGGGTCGTTGGTCTCAGCTATTTGGCGCAGTAGTGGCAGATGTGGATTCCAAGTTATGCTCGTCGGTTGCTCCTGAGGCGATGGAGATCGGCGTTGGTCACCGCGGATGACTGTTGTGCTTTGCGTTTGTGCAGCAATTTCCTCGTTCCCGAGGGTGTAGCTGACGGATGAGTCGTCGAGGACATTTGAGCTATCCGCGATCGCGGTGAGCCATTGCCAAGCTCTGGCGGTGTCTTCATGGTTTGCCAGGTTGGTGGCCCCCGCTCGAATGCAGGTTAAGGCAGCTTCGAACGATGTGATGAAGACGGGAACGATGACAGGAGTAGTTTGAGCATTCCTCTCCATAATTGTGACTGCAGGTTGATTTGTGAGCATATCTGACACCACTGCCTCCAAGGCTGGTCCCTCATATCGTTCAAGGCGATGAACGACGCCGCTGGAGTCAGCTAGGTTGCCAAGATAACCCCCCTGGCTAGTTAACATGGCATCGAGATCTGGTGTGTCGACAGCGATCCAAAGTGGCGCACGTAACTCAGAGCATAAAAGTCCAACAACTAAACCCACCAGGCGCAGCCGTTCAACTGAACGCGCTGCCGCTAGCGTATAGCGATAATAAGCTGGTGACTCTTCGGTGATCATGGCCCCTGACTGAAATGACATGGTGGTGTCATCGAAGCCTTCCGTCCCAGACGCTTCAGGGTTGACGTGTATGAGGCTGGTTGGTTGAACAGTTGGTATTCTCGTTGGCGTCAACAGGGTAGCCGGGTAGCCTGGGTCATGGGAGTTTGGGTTTTGCATCTGAGACTTTAGGTTATGCGTAGGACGGAGTGAAGTATGCAGTGGCTGATCGATCTTGACGGAGTGGTGTGGAAAATGGACACCCCAATAGAAGGTTCCGTCGATGCTATTGCGCGACTGCGTAGCCTCGGACACGAGCTTCACTTTGTCACGAATAACTCATCGTTGTCGCGTGATCAGTACCTCGAGAAGTTGGCGCGTCTCGGAATCAAGGCGATACGTGAAGAGATCATCACCTCGGCGATGGCGGCGGCCACGCTCGTTCGGAGTGGGGATAGGGTGCTTGCCATAGGGGAGCGCGGTTTGTTAGAGGAGCTAGAAGCGGTAGGGGCAGAGCTGGTTGTGCCGAATTCTCTTGAGGATGCTGAAGGGGTTGACTGTGTTGTGCTTGGTTGGTACCGTCAGTTCAGCTACTCGGACATGTCAAATGCATGTGTAGCCATACGTTCAGGGGCCCGGTTTATCGCTACCAATGCAGACCCCACGTATCCTCTTGAACGCCTGGTAGTTCCCGGCACTGGGGCATTGGTCGCGTCTGTGGCGACCGCGACGGGTGCACAGCCGATCGTAGCCGGGAAACCAGAGGATCCTATGGTCAAGCTGTTGAAGCCTCTACTGACTGCAGACACCATAATGGTGGGAGATCGATTGAGCACAGACGGACGATTTGCTGCTCGTCTTGGAGTGGACTTTGGGCTGGTAAGTTCCGGCATTCGCGAGGAACATGATCCCGGAATCCCGGTTAGTTTGCACGCTGCCAGCTTGGCGGCGGTAGTTGAGATGAGGATAGGCTAGAGATGTCACAGGTTTTCGTGTTGGCCAAACGACCGGTCGGAGTGCCAGAACTCGAGGATTTCGATCTCGTTAGCCTGCAAGAGGATTCGCTGGGCGATGGCGAGCTCCGCATTGAGCCCGTGACTTTCTCCGTCGACCCCTATCTACGCGGTCGTATGTCGGATGCTCGTTCCTACGTCGCCCCTTTCGAGGTTGGGGCTCCGATCGCCTCGGCTGGTATTGGAAAAATTATGGAATCTAGGGCTGAGGGTTTTGCAGTGGGAGACTTTGTCCGTGGAGAGTTTCCATGGGCCAGCTCTTTTGTGTTGGGTACCGCTGGTTTGTGGAAGCTCCCGACTGATCTTGAGGTGGATCCTTCGGCCTATCTCGGTGTCCTTGGGATGACCGGATTGACCGCCTATGTCGGGCTTGTCGTACTTGGTAAGGTGACCGCTGAGGACGAGGTGCTTGTGACCGGGGCTGCAGGGGCGGTTGGTTCAGTAGTTGGGCAGCTTGCTAGGATTTTTGGCGCTCGTGTTGTCGGTTCCGCAGGTGGATCAGCCAAGGTCGAACAGCTCGCCAAACTCGGTTTCACTGCAGGTATCGATTATCGGTCAAGCGATTTTGCCCAAGCCCTAGATGTCAGCTTCCCGGATGGTATTAGCTTGTTTTTTGACAATGTTGGTGGCAAGCAATTTGAGGCTGGACTGCACCGCATGAAGGACTTCGGGCGCATTCTCTCCTGCGGAGCTATCTCTCAATACAACGATACCGAACTTCCGCCTGGTCCTCGAGGGTTGGAAGGACTGGTTGTACGTCGACGTCTACGCATACAGGGATTCATAGTTTCTGACCACCAGTCACACTACCGTGAATACCTCTCCAAGGCGACTCAATGGATTCGCGATGGTCAACTTCAGTCTCTGGAGACAATCGCTGACGGGTTCACCGAACTTCCCACCGCTTTCGTCTCGTTATTTAGTGGCGGAAATATTGGCAAGATGCTCGTTAACGCAACTAGCAGTGCGCCGTAGGTGGCTTCGCGCGGATTTGGTCGCTGCACCTGGAAGCACAACAACTATCCCCTAGGTCTCAGTATCGGTGTGTGCGCAGTAACAAACCCAAGGAGTGTGGGTAGGCTGCGATCGCGAAGAGCTTCTCTCCGCCGCGATGCTCAAAGTGCATGACCACTTCATTGATCTTCTTCCATTCTCGGTAGCGAGCACAGAACCGTGAATAGCTGAGCCCATTTGGATTGCGCTCCTTGTACTTAGAACCAGAGCAGTTGTAGGGTCAGGTGATTATGAGCCTGTATCTCGGTGGCCACCTCCTGCCAGTTGGGAATAACGGGCGTACTCTTTGGTGTCTCAACCGCGGCGAACAACAACTGCTCCAGGGCTTGTACGTCCATTCCCGCTGGAAGTGGCCAGCCAATCTCGTGCTCTGCTGCCTTCTCAAGATATCTCGTCACGGTCGTCCTAGACATCCCCGTCTCCCAGCTGATTACCCTGACACTCTTGCCCTGCGCACTGAGACGCAGTACCTCTTCGATCTTTCTCATTGGTATCCTCCTATTGGGCATGTGGCACCTTTGGGTGGTTGGTTTTCAGTCACCACATAAGGATGCCACAGCCTCTTTGCATCCATTGTTCCTGAGTCCTTCTCGCACCCTCTAGGGGGTGGCACATTTCAGCGAGAACGGGTGGCAGATTTTGGTGAGAATCCCCACACCCGAAAGCAAAAGCTATAATCCAGTCACACGAAATCTATGGGTACGCTTAGTGGCCGCCGCGATGGAGGAGCGGTCCAAGACGTCTTGGCGGGTGCTTAGCACAACTCCTAAACCGGTTATCAGAAGTAGGGAAGCCTTCTACTTCTGATCCTGGCACTTATCAGAAGATGACAAGTCACACTCTTCCATCAAAATGTTTGGTAGACACGATAGTTCGCAAACGTGTCAAAATGCCAACACTTGTCAATGGCCATCTCAACCTGCACAGGGGTGGACACCTAAGTTGCACGGGGATTATGGGACTTCCACATAGGTTCGGTCATTCACATGAATGTCAATGGAGCCTTAGAACTGAAGTCTTGGTTTATACCGACTCCGTGGTTACTTCGCAGCACATGCATGACATTCTGGTGAGGTTTCTCTAGGCTAAGACTATGGGAGAGTTGGTAAGTTAGCTGGATTGTTTACAGCTACCGAACTCAACACGTTCCAGGAACTCGCCACCGGAGTGAGGAAGTAGGGTGGGGAGAGGTAGGCCAGTCGGGGATCGTAAGTGTAGTTTGTTGCATAGCCATTGGTGATCGAGGTCCCCTGAAAAGTCCCTTCGATATCGGCGTAGTTCCCAGCGAGAGCTCCATAGAGATAAATCGTTCCCTCGAAGGGTAGTTTCCAGAAGTTTTGGACCGCAAATGAGTGTTGGAGAGTCAGGATTGCCCCCATAATCACTGGATCGTTCGAGGGATGTGAGAAGCAGGTGTCAGGGGTGGTGTTGGTGCTCGAGAACTTGCTACTTACCTGGACGAAGTTGTTGGCGATTAACCCCAGGAGGTCGGAGGTTCCGTTCGCGCCACAACCGGTGTACTCTAGATTGCCGGTGATGGTAATGTTGTTCTCCGAGGCGGCGGTGAGCTGGCCACTCAACGTCCCTTGAATGTCGAGATTCCCCTCTTGACAGGGTGAGGCTTGCTGATCGATATTGAGTGTTCCTGAGGCACACGTATTACTGTTGGCCTGGGCCAGACTGGCGACATACATAACCCCATTCGCCGGGAGCGGAAGGTCAGATCCAACACAGGTGGTGTTCTTGGTCTGTGGGGATATGACTGTCATCGTCGTGCCATGAAGAGTAACTTGCGTTGGTCCATAGTAGAGACAGCCGCCAGCGGACGCCATTTGTTCGAGATGTTGGTCTGATTGAGGCAGAGACAACGGAGTGTGATACTGCACATTGCCGCCTACTTTAAAGACTGGATTATCGACGTTGGATCCATTAAGATATGCGTTAGTGGGATCGATCCAATAGGGGTGAGCGGCGATGCCGCTTTTCAGGGTGGAGGCGGAATAGACCGGGCCGTTAAAAACCGGACTACCAGCGAGATAGTACATGTCGTTCGAGAACACCGGGCCATTGAACGTTTGGCCAGTGACGTAGTAGTTAAGTAGCGACTTACATGTGGGAAGGATCGGCCCATTTGGTGGTTGACCACTAGTACCATTCGATTGCGAGAACAGGTAGTTGCAATCGGCCTCAGCCTTGTTGTTGGGAAGTTGAGCGGCATGGACGGCAAAGACTGGATCAACGACCATCTTATTATCAAATATCAGGTAGTTGAGGAAGCTTTGAGAGCGAAAAGATGCTTTCAAGGTGACGTATTGAGTGTTCGCACCACTCGTTGCGACACCAGTAACAAGTAGGCTCACCACCCCGCTGTAGGCAGTTTGGGCGTTGTTGACTGAGTAATGGAAGTATTCGGTTGTCGATCCAGAGACTGACTCCCAGCTGGTGAGTGCGGCGTTGGCCACTGGTGGCAGATTATTGGCGTCGTACTGCCAGTAGTTGCCGAGTTGATTTATTGAGTACTGATCTAAGAGGTTCTCGTAGTTGGCCACTCCGGCCTCTGCGGCTGCGAGTGCTGTCTGGTTCTCCTGGCGCTGCTTGGTCTGAGGTAGCTGACCAACCGAGGCAGCGACCAGTCCAGCTGGGATTATCGTGATTAACATTACAGCGATGATGACAAGAACCAATGCATCTCCGCGTTCACCTTTCGTTCTCTTCATTAAAGTGTTCCTCCTACGTGGTTGGTGCTGGCTGAGTTGATCCCGGGAGAGCTACAAGTGACTGGGTGGTAGTCATGCCTTGATCAATCACATTCTCGGTGATGTCCACACCGACGAGTTCGATCTCTGCCAATGTGGTTGGGTCGGTGGTACCAGCGGTAGGTACCGCTACGGCTGCTTGGGAGAGCTGGCTTGGGTTGGACGGGGTTTGATAGTACGAAAATAGATGTGGCGATGCAGTAGTTAGACCTAGGTCTGTTATTGGCGCCGTCTTGCCGTTGATTAGGAATTCCTCGTCGATGTGACATGGACATGTGGTGGTGGTCAACCAGATCTTCTCGATGCCGAGTTGTCCGGCACTGTCTATCGCATTGAAACTGACCGAGGATGGTGAGGCTGTCAACAGCGCCCCTCGTCCTGTAGTGACCGCCTCACTGAGGTATCTTGTCAACTCAGTGGATCCGAGATCGGCAGACGCGGTGGCCGCTTGTGAGCTGAGCGTTACCTGCTGGACAATTTCGAAAGAGGTGATGACTTTATAGGTGATTAGGCTCAAGAGCCCAGTCAGTGCCATGGCAATGACGAGCTCAACGATGCTGAAGCCATCCTCTGCTCTAAGGGAGTGCGATCGGGACATCGATCGATCCTCCTCCAGGTGTCGAGAGGGCTCCGGTCGAGGGGTACACAAGACTGCTTGAACCGGATGTAACTGACATGGTGATTGCTCCGATGGGCGCCAAGAATGTCGCCTGTCCGGTGCTGTCGGTGGTTGCTACTTGCGTAAGAGAGTTGGAACAGCCGGCAAGAGGTGCCCCAGAGGTGGATGTTTGGATGATGCTGATTGCGGCGTTCGCGACTGCTTTCCCGGACTTGGTCACGGTTACGGTGATCGGCTGCCCCAGTAGATCGAGGGAGGTGTCTCCACCGGGAAGGGCGACGATAGCTGAGTCCAGACTGGTCCCAGGAAACGAGGTGTATAGGTAGCATTGCCCAAGCCAGGCTTGATAGCCCGATGAGGCCGGGAATATGTTGGTAATAGGGTTTGTGCCCCCAGGCGCATAGACGGTTTCTCCGCTGGGCAGCGATGTGGATCCTAGCGAGACTCCAAACTGCCAGGGTATTGAGATACTTGGAGTAACTAAGGTGATGGTAGCTGCCTGGGCATAGGTAAAATCGGCTTGCGTATTAGCGGATGCGTTGATAGTGATGGTCTGTGATGGAGAGGGATCTCCGAACGGACTGGTCCAGTCCTGCCCACTTGGTGCTCCAAGGGTCACGGTGTAGGTGCCCGGTGTTAGGAACGGAAAGTAGGCACAACCCTGGGAGTCGGTCTGTATCGTCGTGGCCGTGTCGCTGGCCGCGTTCTGGGCTGTCAGGCTCACGGAAAGGCCGCTGTCTGCTCCTGCTGCTTGGTTTTGTGCCACCACGAGCAACGATCCTGTTGTCGTTGAACTATAACCAGCTGGAGCGTGGTAGCCAGTCGTGCTTCGCACTGGGGGGAATGGCGCCATGTTGCTCCAGGTGACGGTTACTGATGCCGAGAGAATGGGCTCCAATATCTGACTACTGCTCATGTTGGCATTACAGCCATCAGGATTGGAGGTTCCTTGTGTCCAGTACAAATTGTCGGTGATGGTGTAGGTGACTGCTGCGATCACATCGGTGTGGCTGGAGGTGCCGAGCATGTTGGTTAGGTTGCTAAACGATTGAGCGGCTTCTGTGTTTAGGATCTGTATCTCCGACTGAGCTAGGTTGGAGGCGGTGACTTGTTGACGTGAGGCAACCGACAGCTGGGTGGATCGTTCGATGAGATACGTAGACGGGCCAACGACTGCAGCCAAAATAGTGAACGCGACGACCACACTAATGATTGAGAGCCCTTGCTGGTCTCGATGGAACAATGCGACACGGTCGAACACATCAGCAGTATCGGCAGATCAGGCGGTAAAACTGAACGCCTAGAGTGGTATTAAATCGTATTCGGCACTTTGGGTAACGCTAATCTGCACCGGCCTGGATCGTGTCGTTGACTTGTGCTTTGCGCAGGCCGTCAATCCCTTCGGCGATTGCGTCATCCTCGGCCTCGATGGCATCGAGGTCGGTATCTGCAAAGCCCATGACTCCCATCGATGCAAAGGTGTCGCGCATCTTGGGGCTCCACAAGCCAATATCGCGGATGGTTGGGACAATACGCTGAAAAAGCAGGCCACGGAAGAGTTGTTGGCTTTCTGAGTTGTTAAGGTGCTCAGTACAGGCTTGGACATCAAAACCGAAACGCTCCCACACGTCTTGAGCTAGGAAGCGGTCGCGCATAACCAAGCACGCCTCTGCACAGAACTCTTCTCGTTCGGCCCGCTCGTGCTCGGTCAGCTGTGGGTAGTAGTCGCGCAGGGCAACTCTCCCAAAGGCGACGTGACGAGCTTCGTCTTGCATTACATAGGCGGTGAGGTTACGGACTAGCTCGATCGAGGTGTTGTTTCGGACTAAGCCGAAGGCTGCCAGGGCAAGTCCCTCGATGAGGACTTGCATGCCAAGAAAGGTGATATCCCAGCGAGTATCTGAGAGAACGTCATTAAGCAGACTCTTCAGACTGGCGTTGATTGGGTAGGCGATGGCGAGTGTGTCTAGATAGGTTGAATAAACTTCCACGTGTCGCGCCTCATCCATCACCTGGGTTGCGGCATAAAACTTTGCATCGATCTCGGGCACTGTCTGGACAATTTTGCTGGCGCATATCAAGGCGCCTTGTTCACCGTGTAGAAACTGAGAAAACTGCCAGGCCAAAAGATGAAGCCGAACCTGTTCACGCTCATCTTCAGACAGTTTTGACCACAGCTGACTTCCAGCGAGTCCGATAGCACTGTCAACTTCAGGCGAAGAGGCGTAGGCGGGCAGCGACCAATCAATGCGTATCTGTGCATCCCACTGGCGGCGCTTACCTTGAGAGTAAAGACGCAAAAGACGTTCGCGTTCGGTGTCGTAGCTCCAGGTGAACACGGCTGAACCGCTCTTGTCGGCTGTGTCCCACTGCGTTTTGTCGATTGGCAAGGCGTAGTGTTCTTCAAACATTGGGTCACCTACCTTGGGTTGCTCTTCCCCACGCTATCACCTCTCGAGAAGGTTCATCGCTCAGCCGGTGGTGGAACTTAGTTGGTTAACTGCGTTTTACGTGGGATAAGTCTAGAGAATCGATCGCATTCCGCAGAAGAAAATAGCGCAGAAGAAAACACGGGGAAGTCTGGTTGGAGGGGCTTGCCCTCCTGTGCTTGGTTCAGTACCAGGCTTGTGTTGGCAGTCGGCGAGCGTGCTGGCTTTGGTGTCAGGTATGTCGGGCAACGTTCTGTTGATGCCGGTTGGTGGTAGCGAGGGTTTGGCGAAGCTTGGCCACCCCGTGCAATCCTAGTTCGCGACGATATTCAGATGATATTGAATGCTGCTGCTGTTCAAAGAGTTCTAGTTGCGTCTTTGTCATATTTACAGTGTGAGACGAGGCTCTGACACTGTAACAATCGATCCGTCGTATTTCGGTGGCATCCTCCCTCGCAGCCGGGACTTCCTAAGCTGCTCATGCAGCTTTAGGCGTGGTGGCGCGCTTCATTGGGTCGGGCTGCTGTGTCTTGTTAGACCTAGCGTGCGATGTCGCTTTGCGCATCGTGACCGCAAGTCCTGCGGCAACGATGTTGTTGGCCGCATTCACGTCTGCGTTATCCGTATAGACAGAAGAAGAGAGCTTGATTCTCAGCGGCCGTCCACAACCACACACACTACAACGTAGGTTTGTGTATGCGGGATTGATAGTGATGACTTCTACTGCTGTTGTAGCGCTGGTGGCCGTGTCGGTGAGCCGTTGACTGAATATGCCCTAGCCCTGTTCTAGAACCGACCTGTTGAGTCCAGACTTTGCTTGAACGTTCTTGCCAGGCTTGTTCTTGGTCCTTTGACAGATTTGGTCAGGTTCTTGATCTTGAGAGCCTCTAGTGCAATTAGGTCGTAACCACGCACCAGATTGATTGTCATCTTTTCGATTCAGTCCTTACGTCGGTCTGACTGATTGTGACATTGTACCGGTTGGAGCCTTTGACTTGTCTGGCGAGTTTGCATTGAAGTCGCCTTTGGTTGCCGCTCTCCTTTGGTGACGAACTCCAACGGCGTGCCTATCTGCATCTATGGCTGTTTCAACCGCAAGTTGGCTACGCTTTGCTCCCTGAAGTCTATGAATTCAGTTGATGATTGATGCTGCGAATGCCGCCTGCAATACGAGTTCATCTTCATCCAGCAATCGCTGGAGCTCCCCCCTGGATCTCACACCCCAACCGGGACTGCCTCAACGATGACGTTATCGGCATAGGAGCCTCCCACTCCCGGGATCTCCTTGAAGGGACCACCACAGGTGACGAGTGCGAGGCGTGGGGGACCTTGGTTGCTAAAGAGTGACGTGTGCACCTCGGTGTTTGGAGAGAGTACCGGTTTGGTGCTGATCTGCCAGCTAGTGATCTTTCCCTTCCAGTCCAGGTTTACTCTGTCGCCGGGGACCAGTTGACCAATGGCGCCAAGAGCTCCCTCCCCTTGTCCTACCCAGTTGACGTGACCTGCTAGCAGGGTGACCCCTGGGAGCCCAGGAGTTGGAGTCTGGCTATCCCAGCCGACGTTATGGACATCGGGTGGGATGGTGAGTGCTCCATTGGCCGGCCACTCGGCCAGGATAACTGCAGAGACACCCAGCGCCGGAATCGAGATCGTTGCTACTTCGTTGGGCAGCGTTGGTCTCCAGGTTGCGTGGGTAGTAGTAGCAGCGGTAGCTGGGGTCGTATGGTTGGCGAGATGAAGGGCGCGTTTGTGATCTTGCCGGGTGAGACGTGCAATCCTGGCAGCTGGGGAGTTGTGAACTCCCATGTAGCTCAAGACTCCGCCAGTGATGATCGCAAGGCCAGCAACAAGAGCGAGGAGGCCACGCCCACTAAGGGCGCTGCCTCCTCTACGCTCGTAGTGGCGGTGCTTAAGCAACCTCATTGGAGCTTGCCGCTTGTCGCCTCTTGCGCTCTACGAATAGATAACCAAGACCTGCGAGACCAACTCCGCCTATTGCCAAACCAATAGGTAGCGCATCGGTGTGAGAAGCCGGAGGCGAGAGAGGACCGGTTGAGATGGTAATCGGGCTTGGTGGCGTGGTAGTGGTCGTCGGTGGCGTTGTAGTGGTCGTCGGTGGCGTTGTAGTGGTCGTCGGTGGCGTTGTAGTGGTCTTCGGCGGCGTTGTAGTGGTCTTCGGCGGCGTAGTAGTGGTCGTTGCTGGTGGCGTTGTCGTCGTCGATGTAGTACATACCGGATTTGTAATCGTGTTCGAGTCGAGTGTCACGGCTCCATTGCGAGCTAACAGTCGGCCGTCAATTGTAGCGCTTGTGTTGGCAGCAATTGATGTCAGCGCCAGAATAGTTCCCTGAAAAACTGAGGAGGTTCCGAGTGTTGCAGAGCTGGTAACCTGCCAGAAAATATTGCAAGGGTTCGCAGAATTCGTTAGGACTATCTTGCTGGAACTACTAGTGATCAAGGTAGAAGGCAGTTGAAATACAAAAATTGCATTTGGGTTTCCTTGACCATTCAGAGTGAGAGTTCCGGTGAGGTTGGAGGTCGCGGCGGGAACGGCATAGATCCCTGGTGAGAGTGTTAATCCAGCAAGGTCCGCCACCTCTGTGGTGGCTGGTGTCATGCCGGCAGCTACGAGATAGGCGTTGGTCGTGGCCGTCTCAGCGGTCACGGCTGCTGAGTTGTTGATATTCGTAGTACCAGCGACAGTGCCAGGAGGAAACCCAGTTACTGAGGTGCCAGGTGAGAGGCCGAGATCACCAGCCAGCGTCGTGGCACCGGTGTTGGTGACCGTAGTGGCTGCGAGGACGGAGTACGCACCAGCGGTCCCTAACTGCACTCCGCTAGTTGAACTGGCGAGTTCGAACTGTGGCGGAGATCGCAAGGAACTCCCCAACACCACAAGGGTTACACCCAGCGGGATGAGTGGCCAAAGATTTCGTTTTCTAGCTGACGGAACATATTTTGTCTTCATAGTAGGAACTGTAGCCTTATTCCATCAACCTACAGCGGTATTTCTCGATTGACCCTGTTCTAAAACCAAGTTTCTGTAGCTGCTGTATTCATGATTGGGCCTCATAGCTCATGTTTAGGAGGGTTGCATGTTTTTGTGGGTGATGCCAAGCAGTTGGGATAGGGATGCTTGTAGCCGTCATAGACACACCTGCGCCGGGTGAGGTTGTAGCTTTTGGGTGTGAAGGTTATCTCGGAATTTCGATCGCCGATGAATCTTTGACAAACTTTCGCTTCAGGATTGCTCTTAAATCTCGTTGAGCCTATCAATCATGGATCGTAGCCGTCCGAGGGAGTGTTGGTCGAAGTCCAAAGACAGTCGCTTCAGGTTCAAGTGATCCTGTTCCCGCACCTCCCACGCCGTTGGTGGAATGACCGAGATGGCTCCGGATCGCAAGATGTCAGCGAAATCTCGATTTAGGGCGTCAAGCAGTGTCGGACTTGGAAGCCGCTGGAGCCTCAGGATCAGTTGTTTTCCGACAATACGTGCCGAGTCGTAATTGCGATAGAAGTCGGTGACTTCTCTGACTGCCTCTTCGACACTTGAGCACCGACGGTAGAGGTTTAGGTCGGCGGCTGTGACTAGACCTTGTGGCAGTAGGACGTCTGTCATGAATTTGAGCAGCAGCTCGAAGTAGTCATCACCTTTGGGTTCGAGTAGAACAAGTGGAGCCAGTTGTGCCTTCCCGGTTTGCAAAAGTGTTAGCAGCTCGAAGGTCTCATCAAGGGTGCCAAGACCACCAGGCATGGAGACAAATGCTGATGACTCCTTGATCATGAGCACCTTGCGGGTGAAGAAGTACTTCATCTCGATCAGATGGCCGGATTCATCGAGTCCATGGGCTGCGGCCTGCTCGTGTGGGAGTCGAATGTTGACGCCAAAGGCATGCAGTGGCCCAGCGCCAGAGGTGGCGGCATCCATGAGGCCAGGTCCTCCTCCGGTTATCACTAGCCAATTTTGCTCCGCAAAGGCGGCACCTAAGTGGTGGGCGAGAAGGTAACGAGGGTCGTCTGCCTGGATTCTTGCGGACCCAAAAATAGTCACTTTGCGCTGACTGCGGTAGGGGGCGAACGTAGTGAAGGCCTCGCGAAGCTCTCTGATTGCTGAGGTGATCATCTTCAGGTCGAGTCGGTCCATGTCGGCGGACAGGGTCGCCTCAAGCTCATTCACCAACACGAGTTTGAGGTCACGATTGGGATTCTTAAGTCCAACCGATCGTTGTTGGGGATTGTCGAGATCGTTGGCTGAGGGTTCGGTCACTGGGCAACCCGCTGGACATGCCGAGTATCTGGATACTGATACTCGTCGGTGACCACGGGTTCATAGAAGGTGGTGCGCTGCTGCAGAGTTCGACCAGCCTTGCCTGCAACTTCTCCAAACTGTTCCGGTGTGAGGAAGGTGCCATGGGTCGCTCCGGCGGCATGAGAGATACTCTCCTCCATCAAAGTTCCACCAAGATCGTTCGCGCCGCATCCGAGTAGGAATGCTGCACCCTCCACGCCGAGCTTCACCCAGCTGACTTGGATATTGTCAATTACGCCGTGGTAGGCGATGCGTCCGAGTGCATGCACTAGCACGGCCTCACGGAGTGTTGGTCCACGCCGTGCCTTGCCCAAGCGAAAGACTGGCGTTGCCATGTGGACAAACGGAAGTGGGACGAACTCGGTGAAGCCGTGTGTCTGACGTCCAAGCTTGCGAGTCACGTCAAGGTGTTCTATCACGTCTCCGATATCTTCAACACTCCCGAACATGATGGTGACGTTGGAGCGTAATCCGACTTCGTGTGCGGTTGCGTGCACCTCTAGCCACTCGGCCGTCGATAGCTTGTCCGGACAAAGTATTGCACGAACCGGATCAGAGAGAATCTCGGCAGCTGTTCCCGGTAGGCTTTTGAGGCCTGCATCGCTTAACTCTCGTAGGTAATCCTTCAGCTCCAGGTTGAGGCGTCTAGCGCCAGTCAGCACCTCCAAGGCTGAAAATCCGTGAAGATGGATGGCAGGGAAGTGGGTGTGGATCGCCTTGGCAACGTTTAGATAGTACTCACCGTCGAATGTTGGGTGGATGCCTCCTTGGAGGCATACCTCTGTTGCTCCACGCTCCTGAGCGTCACCGACCTTAGCCAGTATCTCATCCATACTTAGGAGGTATGGGGTTCCGCGTAGGTTCAGTGAGAGCGGGCCCTTGGAAAAGGCGCAGAATCGACACTTGAAGGTGCAAATATTGGTGTAGTTGATGTTACGGTTTGCTACGTAAGTGACAACTTCGCCAACCGTCTTTTTCCGCAACTCATCTGCTAATTCGATCACTCCCATTATGTCGAATCCTTTAGCGGAGCCGGCCATGGTCAAGAGTTCAACAGGTGCTTCGCGGCCAGCATCCAGTTCATCCTGGAGCTCATGCAACCAGCCGGGCGTGTCAGTCGCATGGCTTGCTGTAGGAAAGACGGGTGTCGGAAGGATAGAGGGTTCGCCTGAGAACCACAGATGCTCTCGGGCAAACCCTAGCTGATCGCGGTGGTAGTTTATGGCTGGAACCAGCGCTGGGTCTACCCATCGATCAGATTCATGGATGTAGTTGGGGTAGATCGGGAGTCTAGGCACAAGTGCAAAACCATGATCTTGGATTGTCTTGCTGAGTTGTTCGATGTTTGGCCATGGTTTCTCTGGGTTGACATGGTCTGGCGTGACTCGCGATATGCCTCCAAGATCATTGATTCCAGCGGCCAAGAGCTCGGTCGGAGCCTCTGAGAGGTTAGGTGGCGCCTGCAGACTCACCGACTCTGGTAGAACAAGGCGAGCCATTGCGATAGCTCGTAGGAACTCCTCTCGCGATGGTGGCGGAACATTAGCCATCTGTGTCGTTGGCTTTGGGGTAAAATTCTGTATAATCACCTCCTGGATGTTGCCGTAGTCTTCAGCTATCTCGCGGATTGCGTGCAACCCGAGCAATCGATCTTCCTCGGTGTCGCCGATCCCAATGAGTAGCCCAGTCGTCATCGCTATACCTAACTCTCCAGCGTCGCGGAGAGTCTGTATTCGTAGCTGAGGCTTCTTATCAGGTGCGAGACGATGGCAGGGGAGGGCATCGTTGATAGATTCCAGCATGATCCCCATGGAGACTGCAACTGAACGTAGTTTCGCTAGATCTTCAGTCGATAGCGTTCCTGCATTGATGTGCGGAAGCATGTGTTCTTGAAGCGCCAACTTGGCCGCCGTATGGAGATAGTCGACCGTTGAGGCAAAACCTAGCTCGTCGAGCTCCGCCCTTGCTCGGGTGTAGCGATCCTCCGGTCGTTCTCCGAGAGTGAATAGAGCTTCGATTGCCCCCTGATCGTGGGCTGAACGCGCCAGATCGATAACCTCCGCTGCGGTCATATACGCCCGCTGGAGGCGTGCCGGAGCTTTTGCAAAGGTACAGTAGCCGCAGCTATCACGACACAACATAGTGAATGGGAAGAATGCCTTTGGTGAATAGGTCACCAAGGTGCCGAAGGTGGCGTCCCGGAGTTTGCTTGACTCGCTCAATAGTTTTTGCGTTGACCAACGTGTCAGGTTTATCTGCATGACAATACCTTAGTTCTTACTGAACCGAGGGGTAGATGGCGGTCAGTCCTATGTGTCTATCAGGTACTCAGCGCTTGAGTTGCGTTGTCACCCACTGGCGTTCGTGGCCCGATCATCTTTTCACGCTTAGCCAATCCGCAGACCTGGTGATTCCGTCTCCACTGCCAGCTCGCAGCGGTATTAGCTGGTGAGCCCCTGTGCGGCGTCTCTGTCAACAAGGAAAAGCGTGTTCGTTGGATCGAGCGAGTGAATAGGCAATCCGTCGCCATGGATAGCGCGCTCAACAACCGCCGCCTTGTCTGGTCCGGTCGCAACGACAATTCTGAACTGGAAGCGGTTAAGTGCAGGAAACGTCAGAGTGATGCGTTCGAGTGGGTTGGCATTGGAGGGATCTCTGTTGTAGGTCACCAATGAGCTACGATTGGAGAGGGCTAAGGAGTCAGGGAAGAGCGAAGCGGTGTGTCCATCTGTTCCCAGGCCCAGATGCACTACTGACCAGGGTTGATACTCTGCCAACAAGAACTCATAGCGTTTCGCATAGCCGTTAGCCAAAGCTGTTCGAGCCTCTAGTACTCCAGAGTCGGGTGTCTCGCAATCGGCGAGTAGTTGTTTTTCGGTAGGAGTGTGGCAGGTGATCATCGGAAGCTGCAGATAGTCGAGCGCATCAAGCCCAGTAGATATATGCATCCAGTTGGAACGGTCGTCGTCGGAGGGAACTAGACGTTCATCTACCTGTCCAATTGCGAACGGTTGCCCGGAATACTCAGCGAGTGAGCTTCGTAACGGTGCGAGAAGTTCGAGTATGGTATGACCCCCAGAGAGAAGGAGGAGTCCTCCATCTGAAAGGTGTTCTATGACGTGCGTTCCGAATCGATCAGGGACGTCGTCGGCTATTTCATACTGAAACTGTGCCACATCACTCCTTTCTACCCACCAACTGGAGGCTAGCCTTCCTGTCCTAGGACCTGTACGGGGAGCGCGAATGAAGTTAGCCACTGGCTACGCTGCTATCCTAATTTAGGCTAGTGCGGTTTGATCTTCGATGGGGAGGCTTTTGACGTGAGTCAACGGGATGGTGTGAAGTCTGCAGTCTCAACGTCGTTGCAATATGTGAAGCAAGAGACGATCGATCCGGCCAAGCGGCTTGGTGGCCTGCTTGCATGGGGTTTGATCGCCTCCATCCTCACCGCTTTTGGATTCGTACTTGTTGCGCTGGGGTTACTTCGATTGTTGCAAGATGAGACTGGTTCGGCCTTTCAAGGGCATCTTAACTGGCTCCCATACCTGATTACCCTGGTGGTCGTGGTGGTGGTACTTGCAGTCACGCTTAAGCGAATTGGAAAGCGAGGAAGGTGAAGATGGCGGACAAGATCAGCCTCAGTGACGTAGAGGACTCCATCCGTGGCATCCAGAGGTCGGCTAATGGGTCACTCAACGCTTTGCGACCAGCTTTTCCAGGTTTCGTTGGCGTAGCAGCTGGCTTATTGGTTTTTATTGCATTCGTTGCTGGATATCGCAGGGGCCGCAACAAAACTTCGGTTATCGAGATCACGCGGCTGTAAGGAGAGGAATGTGGTGAGACGAAGAGTTGTCCTTTCGTCGCTCCGACCGTCTGCGTTGGTGGCTCGATTTCTTCGTAAGGTTTTTGCTGACTCCAACAATCGGTGGGTATTGGCTGCTGCCTTCGCTGCCTATGTCTTTTTGAGCCTTACTAAAGGAAGACTGAGTCGACGCTTTCTCTCACCTCATGGGAAGACCAAGGTGAACCTCAGTGATGGAGCTAGCTACATGATCTCTTTGAAGTCTCGTTCGAAGGCGTGACGACTGTAGAGCGAGTTTTTCGCGAGGGTACGTTTGCACTAGTCGTCGATCCACGCGGTCGTCGATCTCTTCTTCTGCTCGAGGCTGGTGCGAGCGTTAGTACTCATCGGGGTCTGCTCGAGCACGACAGCATTATTGGCGTACCTCCAGGTTCGACAGTGCCGACACGATCCGGATCCGAATTCGTCGTGTATGCGCCGTCATTTTCGGACATCATCCTGGAGATGCCACGAGGTGCGCAGATCATCTATCCTAAGGACATTGCGGCTATGCTTGGGGAGCTCTCGTTGGAGCCAGGGATGCGCGTTCTTGAGGCTGGCTTTGGGTCAGGTGCGCTTACCATGGGGATGTTGCGCTGTGGGGTCGTGGTGGTGACAGTGGAGAAGCGAGAGGATTTTGCGAATCGCGGACGCAAAAATGTAGAGAGCTATCTTCCAGCCAGTCTCAGCGAAAATCTAACCGTGGTGAACGGCGACGTTACCGAGGTTGAACTCGAAGGAAGCTTTGACAGAATCGTACTCGATCTGTTGGATCCCTGGCTCGTTGTCGGGCTCGTGCGCCACTTGCTGGTAGCCGACGGCAGGGTGGTGGTCTATGTTACAAATATAAATCAGGTACAAGAGACGGTACGTGCCATGCGGAGCAACTCGCTCATCATCGACTCGGTCAAGGAGATTCTTGAGCGATGCTGGGTCGTCAACGGTGATGTCGTTAGACCCGAACAGAAGATGATCGGCCACACCGGCTTTATCATCAGTGCAAGGACGACGCAACCAACACTCTCCAGGGGGCATTCATCTGACTGAGAGTAGTGGGTTGCAAGAGCTGGTTCAAGGTCTCGATGACATCTCCGAGGCATTCGGTTCTGCATGTATCCATACTGGCCTCAGGTGTTATCTTGCCAGGAGGCACCTCTCCTGAAGCACTCAGCTCTAGGTAGGCGCCCTCTCAACAGGCCTGCTGCAGGCAGCGCCGTTGAAATCAGCCTAACTAGGGCGGCTCATCGGAGGAGACCTAGCGCAAAACCCGGGTCTCGTGATAGCCGCCCGAGGAGAGGAGATCTCACTGAGCTGGTCACGCTCATACTGTCAAGTGGGCGAGCTTAAGCGCTGAACCGTAGAGGAAGCTGCGGCTAGTCGTTCTCCACGAAAATGCACTCTCCTGGGCACTCTTCGCTTGCCTCAGTGACTGCGTCCTCTAGATCTTCAGGTACCGGCGCCATTTGAGTAGCTCCACCAGGGTTATTGAAAACCTCTTGGCCTTCTTTCACATAGGCCAACCCGTCATCGAGCAGGGTGAAGACCGGCGGACAGATCTCTTCGCATAAGCCATCGCCGGTGCAAAGATCCTGGTCAATCCAGACTTTCATCGAGGTCCTTTCCATTTAGGTTACTGTTTCGGAGCAAGCTGCGCCGCGCTATGTTCTGTAATATTTTGCTATGAAGAACAGCATCAAGTGTAGTCGCCTGAGAGTGGTTCTAATTTCGCCACCACTCGGGTAGCGTGAAGAAAGGAAGGAGGCGTGATGGTCGATCGCAGAGATCCTAACGAGGAACAGTTGACAGCGCAAGAGCGACAGACGGTAGATGCGCTTCAACTTGAGATTCAAGAACTTAGGCGTCGGATGAGTGACGCGCCTTCGCGCGAGCGCGCATTGGAGGAGAAGCTCCTAGAGGTATCAGGTGCGCTCTCGCAGCTTCAGGCAAAGAACGAGAAGTTGACGTTCACGCTGCAGCAGGCTAGAGAGCACATTGCAAACCTACGCGAGGAGGTCGAGAAATTAACACAACCTCCGGCGGCCTATGGAGTCTTTATCGGCACTAATGACGATGGGACGGTAGATATTTTCTCGTCTGGGCGCAAGATGAAGGTGGCGGTTCACCCCGACATCTCTCCTGTAGATCTTCGGCATGGGCAAGAGGTTACGCTCAATGAGTCCTTCGCGGTCATTGGGGTGCGCGAACATGACCGAAGCGGCGAAGTAGCGATGGTCAAGGACGTTTTGGACGACGGGGAACGTGTGATAGTCGTCGGACGTGGAGACGACGAACGCGTTGCTCTCTTGAGCGGGGTATTGCGAGAGAGCCGGATTCGTGTGGGTGACAGCGTTATGGTTGATCCACGCTCGTCGATGGTGCTTGAGCTGCTCCCTAAGCCAGAAGTCGAGGAGCTCGCCCTTGAAGAGGTCCCAGACATCAGTTACTCTGATATCGGTGGACTTGACCGTCAGATCGAGGAGATCCAAGACGCAGTAGAGTTGCCATTTTTATATCGGGATTTATTTTCTAACTATCGCTTGCCGGCTCCAAAGGGTATCTTGCTTTACGGCCCTCCGGGTTGTGGTAAGACCTTGATTGCAAAGGCGGTGGCGAACTCGTTAGCAAAGAAGATCGAACAGACCTCCGGTCGAAGTGTGAAAAGTTACTTCCTGAATGTCAAGGGCCCTGAGCTCCTCAACAAGTATGTCGGTGAGACCGAGCGCCAAATCAGGTTGATTTTCCAACGTGCGAGAGAGAAGGCGGAGGAGGGGATGCCGGTTATCGTCTTCTTTGATGAGATGGACTCTCTTTTCCGGACGCGAGGGAGCGGTATTAGTTCGGATATGGAGTCAACGGTCGTGCCTCAGTTGCTTGCGGAGATCGATGGGGTGGAGACGCTTCGCAACGTTATCGTTATTGGTGCGTCTAACCGCGAGGATTTGATCGACCCCGCTATTCTCAGGCCAGGCAGGTTGGATGTGAAAATCAAGATCCAGCGTCCAGACATGAAGGCGGCGAGTCAGATCTTCTCGCGTTACCTTACCCATGACCTGCCGATAGACAAGAACGAGGTTGACCGTCTCGGAAACGGTGACGCTGAGTTAGCTGTCAAGCGGATGATCGAGACGACTGTCGAGACCATGTATGCAGCAGTAGATGCGAATCGCTTCCTTGAGGTCACCTATCAGAATGGAGAGAAGGAGATACTCTACTTCAAGGATTTCTCATCTGGGGCGATGATCGAGAATATCGTGCGACGCGCCAAGAAGCTGGCTATCAAGCGGGAGATCGCAGGGGACCCCCCTGGTATCAACCAAGAGGACCTATTGGTGTCTATCGCCAAAGAGTTCAAAGAACATGAGGATCTGCCGAACACGACCAACCCGGATGATTGGGCAAAGATCTCTGGCAAGAAGGGGGAACGAATTGTGTTTATGCGAATCCTCTTGTCGCAAGAGGAGGGTTCAGAAGGAGGGCGCGCGATTGAGCGAGTAGCCACCGGACAGTACCTGTAGAGCTTTGGTTCTGTAACCGTCGGATATAGGGTCGAGTCGAAGGAGGAGCGATGCCAATACCAAAAGTGCTCGGCATAGAGACTGAATACGGAATTGTTGTCGCCGGGGCGCCGGAGGCCAACCCGATCACGACTTCATCTACGTTGATCAATGCCTACGTCTCGTCGCTGGCTGATCGCGTCGAGTGGGACTTTGTCGACGAGTCGCCAGGGGTAGATGCCCGTGGTTTTGCTCTTGAAGGAGGTTCAGGCATCGAGCTTGACACTCATTTGGTGAATGCGGTGTTGACCAATGGAGCTCGACTCTATGTTGATCATGCTCACCCGGAGTATTCGTCACCGGAGTGCATCTCGCCATCGCAAGCCCTCCTCTATGACAAAGCGGGTGAGGAGGTGGTTATCCGCGCTATGGCGAATGCTAAGCGAATGCTCCCATCTGGTCAGGAGATCGTGGCCTACAAGAACAACTCCGACCGCAAGGGTAACTCCTATGGCTGCCATGAGAATTATCTTGTTGACAGGGACGTTCCCTTCCAGAAGATCGTAAGTGAGCTCGTACCTTTTTTTGTTACCAGGCAGATCATCATAGGAGCTGGAAAGGTTGGCTCCGAGTTTCCAGGTAAAGCGGGTTCGAAGGTAGCGTTCCAGCTTTCACAACGCGCGGACTTTTTCGAGGAGGAGGTTGGCCTCGAGACGACGTTGAAGCGTCCTATCATCAACACCCGTGACGAGCCCCACTCCGATGGGCAGCGCTTTCGTCGTCTACACGTTATCTTGGGAGACGCGAACCTGTCGGAGACCTCGACATGGCTAAAGCTCGGCTTAACCGCGATTGTGTTAGCCATGATTGAAGATGGATTCCTTCAGGATTTGAAGATCGAGTTGGCCGATTCGGTTACATCTTTGCGTGAGATCTCTTGGGATCCAACGCTTACAGGGACGGTTCTACTTCGGGATGGTCGCCGTTTGCGAGCCCTTGAGATTCAGCAGGCCTACCTCGAGCACGCTCTCGAACACGCTGAACACTATGGTATGGAGTACCTAGGCAATAGTACGGATGGTCCAGCTCTTCTTCGAGAGTGGGAGCGGGTTCTGGCTGCCCTTGAGCATGATCCTATGACGCTGGCGGATAGCTTAGATTGGGTGGCCAAGTGGCAGGTGGTACAGGGGTACCAGCAACGTCATGGTGCAGACAAACAAGACCCTAGACTAGCGGCGATCGACCTCCAGTATCACGATATGAGGCCGGAGAAGTCATTATTTCGACGGTTGCCAATGCGACGGATACTCGATGATACGGATGTGAAGGCTGCGGTAACCAATCCCCCTCCAGATACACGTGCTTATTTTCGCGGCACCTGCTTAGCAAGATTTCCTGGGTCAATTGCGGCGGCGAACTGGGACTCAATTATTTTTGACCTTGGGACCGACCCATTGCGACGAGTTCCGATGATGGACCCGTTGCGGGGCACAGAGGGTCATGTTGGCGAACTTCTGCGTCGCGTGAAGAGTGCAGCAGAGTTAGTCGAGGCATTAGGTTCGTAACTAGGATAAAGTGCAAAGATGAGGTGGATGTATGGCTGAACGTGAACAAGTGCGAAAATCGTCACCGAGCCGTGAAGAGGTCACGGAAGAGGAGGTTGCGCCCTCGGCCGAGCGCTCTGATCAGCTGAAGGCTGAACTTGACGACATTCTTGACGAGATTGATGAGGTTCTTGAGGATAACGCTGAGGAGTTTGTTCGTAACTACGTACAAAAGGGTGGACAGTAGACGCTTGAGGCGCGAGATTAGAGAGGCGGTTGGCGTTGGCCTTGCCATTGTTTGATGTAGTGAGGGATCCAGGTCCCGATTTTGTCGGGCTGCTGGGGCTCCTCGATGAGCGTGGTGCTCGAGATGGACAGGGCCAGGGCGCTGCCAGCCCCGTGGGCGGTGTTCCGCATGGGACCACCATCGCCGCTGCACGCTTTCGCGACGGTGTGGTCATAGCTGGCGATCGCCGGGCAACAGAGGGAAATATCATCGCAAACCGTACGATAGAGAAGGTCTTTCCTGCCGATCGCTTCTCGGCTGTTGCTATTGCGGGAGCGGCAGGACCTGCGATTGAGATGGTCCGCCTGTTCCAGGTGCAACTTGAGCACTATGAGAAGGTCGAGGGTTCGGTGCTTTCGCTCGAAGGAAAGGCGAACCAGCTCGCACAGATGATTCGTGGAAATCTCGGGATGGCGATGCAAGGACTTGCCGTGGTCCCACTCTTTGCAGGATGGGATCTTCATCGTAGCCAAGGGCGGATCTTCACTTATGATATCGCGGGTGGTAAGTACGAAGAGGAGGCGTTTGCTGCGACCGGCTCGGGAGGGCGCGACGCTCGAGCGACTCTTCGCCTGGGATTTCGTCCGGGGATGAGCCGTGACGACATCGTGCGTCTGGTGACCAAGGCACTTTTTGAAGCAGCTCAAGAGGACTCGGCCACTGGTGGCCCCGATCTCCTGCGTGGAATTTTTCCAGTGATTGGTGTGATCGACGAATCAGGTTATCAGCGAGTGGCTGACGAGGAGCTTATAGCGCTCGCTCGAGAGCTAGAGACGGAGCTTACGACGAGGAGGCACCCAGAATGAGCATGCCGTTCTACGTTGCTCCAGAGCAGATGATGAAGGATCGTGCTGATTACGCACGCAAGGGGATTGCCCGAGGACGCGCGCTGATTGGTGCAGTCTATGAGACTGGGATTTTGTTGTGTGCTGAGAATCCATCACGGTCGCTCCACAAGGTATCTGAGATCTATGACCGGATTGCCTTTGCCGGGGTTGGTAAATACAATGAGTTTGACCAGCTGCGGGTTGCTGGCATACGTCATGCCGACACCAAGGGTTTCGCCTATGCTCGCGATGATGTTGATGCACGGAGTCTTGCTAACCTCTATGCGCAGTATCTCGGCCAGGTTTTTACACACGAGGTAAAACCACTCGAGGTTGAGATCCTGGTCGCCGAGCTGGGTGCCGCCGGCAAGGAGGCACAGTTGTTTCACATCCTCTACGACGGTACTGTCGTCGATGAACAGAAGTTTGCTGTGATTGGTGGTGATTCTGATACGATCTCAGAACGTTTCGAGGGCAGCTACCGTGAGGTTAGAGGTCTACAGGAGACACTTCAAGCTTGCGTCGCCGCCCTTGGGGAGGAGGAGCGCCCTCTTGTCTACCAAGATCTAGAGGTTGCAGTACTTGAGGATCGCGGGGAGCGCCGGACCTTTCGAAGGATCGCTGGTAGTGAGTTGCAAAACCTGTTGGGTGACGTTGATTGAGTAGGGTAGGCGAGCTGGATCGTAGAATCTTCGGAATTGAGAATGAGTACGGAGTTACCTGTACTCTGCGAGGTCAGCGTCGTCTTAGTCCTGATGAAGTGGCACGTTACCTTTTCCGTCGGGTGGTGAGCTGGGGACGATCCTCCAATGTCTTTCTCGAGAACGGTGCGCGATTGTACCTCGATGTAGGCAGTCATCCCGAGTATGCCACCCCAGAGTGCGATTCTCTTGAGGACCTCATAAGTCACGACAAGGCAGGTGAACTGATCCTTGAGTCGTTGGCCTACTCAGCCGAGGTGCGCATGCGTGAGGAGGGTATTCGGGGTTCGGTGTATCTCTTGAAGAACAACACGGACTCGGCCGGTAACTCCTACGGATGCCACGAGAATTTCCTGACGTTGCGTGTCGATGACCTCTCCCGTCTAGTTGAGGTTCTTATACCCTTCCTTGTCACCCGGCAAATTTATGCTGGTGCTGGCAAAGTCCTGCTGACCTCTCGAGGGCCGGTCTACACGCTTTCACAGCGAGCCGAGCATATTTGGGAGGGGGTATCTTCGGCCACAACCCGCTCGCGTCCTATCATCAACACTCGTGATGAGCCTCACGCCGATGCGGAACGCTTCCGACGTCTGCACGTTATTGTCGGTGATTCCAACATGTCACAATGGGCCACCTTTCTAAAAGTGGGTGCGATGTCGCTAGTCTTGCGTCTGCTCGAGCATGACGTCGTTCTACGCGATCTCTCCATGGAGAATCCGATCCGAGCTATCAGGGAGATCTCGCATGATCAGTCGCTGACCAAGAGAGTGCGATTGATCAATGGTAGAGAGATGACGGCGTTGGAGATTCAAGAGAGCTATTACGAGCGAGTCCAACGCTTTTGCGCCAAGCACTCAGTCCCACCTGATGAGGAGCGTGCTCTCTCGATGTGGGGAGAGGCATTGGAGCTCCTACGCAACGATCCTCTCAAGCTTGACGGCCGTGTCGACTGGGTGACGAAGTATCGGTTGATTGAGGAGTATCGGACCCGTCATGAGTTGCCGCTTTCACATCCACAGGTGTCGTTGCTAGACCTGCAGTACCATGATATTAGCCGTCGCCGAAGTGTCTATTACAAGCTTGTTGAGCATGGTAGGACGGTTGAGCTGGTCGACGAAGAGCGTATCAAGCGGTCGGTGGATGTTCCTCCGCAGACGACACGCGCACGATTACGAGGAGAGTTCATCGCAGCCGCCAAGGCGCATCATCGCGATTACACCGTGGATTGGGTGCACTTGAAGTTGAACGATCAGGCACAACGAACTGTGATGTTGAAAGACCCGTTTGCGTCCTATGACGATCGTGTGGAGAGGTTGATCGCGGGACTATGAGCGAACAAGCCGTTGACGGAGCGCCCTCAGAGCCTAAATCCGCGCGGAAGCGCCACGGTTTACGTAATTGGCTGATTGTCGTCGTTGTCGCGTTGATGGCGGCGATCATCGTGCGTGCTTACGTCTTTGAGTCGTTTTTCGTCCCGTCGGGCTCGATGATACCCACCATCGAGATCGGCGATCATATGATCGTTGACAAGCTCAGCTATCACCTGCATCGCGTTGGCTTTGGCAACATCATCGTATTTCATAAGCCAGCCAACGACCCCACTACCGCCAATATCCACTATCTGGTAAAGCGCGTGATTGGGCTACCGGGTCAGACTATCTGGAGCCACAATGGCAAGGTGTACATCAATGGCAAGCCGATTGCAGAGCCGTTCCTGCCAAAGGGAGTGCAGACACATGGCATTCACACGGCCACTGGGGCACCAATCCATATCCCAAAGAATGAGTACTATGTATTGGGCGATAATCGGGGGAACTCGGCTGACTCGCGCGTATTTGGGGCTATACCTGGTTCGCTTATCGTTGGGAGAGTAATTCTGATCTACTGGCCTCTGTCACACTGGCACTACTTCTGAACTAGAGCGACTCTCGTGGTGTGATCCAACACCGGAGGTTCGCCCTCAGTTCTGCTTGGCTGTCAAGATTGCCTGAAGCGCAGCTACTTATGCACAAACTCGCGGAGGAGGTAGGCGATTCTCATCTTGGCGCGAGTGGAGCTGCTAATTGGATCGCTAGTCATTCGAGGCGGGCATGGTGGCCGGCGGAGTCAGCCATACTCAGGCTCCTTCCGTCGATCACCGACAGGCAGCTCGCGCTAGAAGGTGGCTCTAGCAAAGGTAGATGCTGGTTGACCTGCAACCGTCGCATGGAGCTTCCCACTAGCTCGGCCCATAGACAGTGGGCGAGTTGGATTGGGGAGCCGTATCTTCATCGACCAATGGACATCATCGAACCTTGGCGAGGTATGACAGTACATTCGGCGGCCCTGGCGCCCCTCATCGGTCAAGTATTTCGGTCAAGCTACGGGCGGTTTGGCATGCTAGAAGAGGAGGATTTACCCTGCTCATTACGGCTCCGGAAGGCAAAAGTTTGAAATTATTCAGATTCGGCTCAGTGTTGTGGCCGAACGTACCGATACCTTGGGCATTGGATGAATTCGAAGCTGCGAAGGGAGTCGCAATGCCTATCATAAGAGCTTCCTGCCCGACGTGCGGGGACGTCGACATAGCGCCTGACGCCATGACGGTGATGCTCTGTTCATCCAACGGTGAGGCCAGCTATGTGTTTCGATGCCCGAACTGTGCAATGGTGGTCTCCAAGGCGGTGGACAAGAGGATTGTAGAGATCCTGGTGTCATCTGGAGTGCGGATCCATTTTTGGCGCCTCCCGGATGAATCTGAGGAGGAGATGACCGGTCCACCGGTTGATTTTGACGACCTCATTGAGTTCCACAATCAGCTCTCCGACCCGACTTGGCTAGAGCGTCTTATCCGTTACAGCCAGGGAAAATATGAACAGTAGTTGCCGCTCGTCGGTCCGCCAGCTCGAGATCTGGACGAGCGTGCAGAGGTCGCTTTGCTGTCTGTGTGAGTAAAACAGGACTTTACTACACTGTAAGCGCAATACCCATGCAGTACTCGATACTTGCCCGTAGCATTTTCGTAGCCATGGCGCTAGTCTGATTAGGTGGCATACCTATGCTCTCACGAGTCGGCTGAGGAGAGATGTTCTTTGGGTCCGCGGTCCGAGACTATGGTGCCATCATCTTTAAGGTGCACAGCGATAATTGGTCAAACAGGCGAGTGAAGTTGTGGGTTTAGGTTCATAGTTTCGGCTAGCTGGATTTAGGCTGTCGTGGACGGGGACGGAGTGGGTGATCGTAGAGTTTGGTTGCTCAGGAATGGAGTAGACGCTGGTGACGGCGAAGCTTGAACGAGTACTCTCGGGCGTGCAGCCTACTGGTCAGCCGACACTCGGCAATTATCTTGGTGCATTCAGGCAGTGGCGAACCCAACAGCAACAGTACGAGAGTGTGTTCTTGATCGTCGATCAGCATGCTTTGACGGTTGAACACCAACCTGCTAGCCTCCGTGAAGGCACACTCCAGATGGCTGCGCTTCTGTTTGCAGTTGGGATCGATCCGCAACGGTCCACCGTGGTAATCCAAAGTCACGTACCTGGACATTCGCAGTTGGCCTGGCTGATGGAGTGCACGGCGACCTATGGTGAGCTGTCGAGGATGATCCAGTTTAAGGATAAGTCGAAGGGTTCAGCGATGGTACGCGCTGGCCTATTCACATATCCGGCACTGATGGCCGCTGATATACTGCTGTACCAGACCGATCTGGTTCCTGTCGGCGAAGATCAGATCCAACATATCGAACTTGCTCGCACGGTCGCCACCCGATTCAATCATGCCTATGGTGAGGTGTTTACACTCCCTCGGTCGCTGATACCAGCTGTTGCCGCGAGAGTCATGGATCTTGGCCACCCGGAGATGAAAATGAGCAAGTCCTCCGCTGATGGCCAGGGCAACATCTATCTTCTGGATTCAGATGATCAGATTCGTCGAAAGATTGCGAAAGCCAAAACCGACCTCTTCAACGAAGTACAGTATGTGGAAGATAATCCTGAGCGTGCAGGTGTGCGCAACCTACTAGAGATCCTGGCGGCGTTGACCGATCGTGAGCCAAAGGAGGTGGCGGCGGATTTCCACCGCTACGGTGATCTCAAAGAGGCAACCGCCACAGCTGTGATCGAGCAGCTCTCTCCGATTCGAGAGCGCTATCAGTACTATCTAGCTGATCAAGCACAACTTGAGAGCTGGCTTGCAGTTGGTCGAGAGCGAGCTACCCGGTTGGCAGCCTCGACGTTGGAGCGGGCTTATGATGCCGTTGGCTTTCTTCCAATCAAGGAGGTGACCCTTGCAGATTGATCCTATAAAACTTGCCTTTGTGGCGATCGCCGCACTTGTGCTCCTCGGTCCAGAGCGACTCCCTCAGGTGGCAAAGAAGGCGGGAGAGCTGTTGAATACGCTCCGGAGCCACCGCGATTCGTTGACCAGTCAGATCAACTCCGTCACCAACCTGCCGAGCTCGGCGATGGGTGGTTTTCTCGGAGAGACATTGAAGACCGCCGGGACGGTCACCTCTATGTTTCAGCCCGCAGGAGTCGTGGGTTCAGTCCTCCAACCAGCGCGCATGGTGAACTCGGTACTCCAGCCGAGGAGCAAGGCAACCCAGCCGTTCTCGGTTACCCCCAGAACGCTACAGGACCCGTCATCTGCTGAGTCCGAGACGAAGCAGGCGTCGACGCTCAATCCGGGTTACACCCTCGGATCACCGGACCTTAACTAGTCATGGGTTTGAGCATCCATCGTCGTCAGTCGACGCCACCCAACGAGATGTCGATGATCGAGCACCTCCGCGAACTGCGCAAGCGGTTGATCATCTCGATTATTGCCGTCTCTCTAGGTGCTGTGGTGGGCTACATCGTGTATCCGTCGGTCCTCACTTTTCTGATGCATCCACTCTGTATCACCAATGGTGCAAATAACTGCGGTCTCTATGTCACCGGCCCCTTCGATGGCTTCTCGGTTCGGTTGAAGGTGGCCGTCATCTCCGGTCTCTTCTTTGCGTCGCCGGTTGTCCTCTGGCAGCTGTGGAAGTTTATAGCTCCCGGGCTGCATTCTAAAGAGCGACGTTACGGCTTGGCCTTTGTGCTTAGCTCATTGCTGCTCTTCGGTATTGGAGCGATGGTAGCCTATCTCGTCTTCCCTCATGCGCTGCATTTTTTTGAATCTGCTGCTGGTGCTCATGTGCACGCCATCTACACACCTCAGAATTACCTCAATTTTCTTATGCTGTTGATGGTTGCCTTTGGGGTTTCGTTCTTGTTCCCACTGGTGCTCATAGTTTTGGAGCTACTTGGTGTTGTGTCTACGACTGCCTTGCGCAAACGGCGACGTTACGCCTGGTTGGGTATCATCGTGGTGGTGGCTATTTTCATTCCAAGCAACGACCCCTATTCACTTACTGCCATGGCGGTGCCGTTGTTGCTCTTCTACGAGCTTGCGATTCTGGTTGGAAGAGTCCTTCTCCGTCCGGGTGCGAAGGCATCGCGTCAGGAGAGCTAGGAGCCCTCGGGTAGGATCATAGATAAAGATACGTGTCGTTGAAGCTGACAACCGTCACTTCAGGTCTACGGTGTCGAATGGGGAGATACGTGACTTATGTCTCTCACTTTGAGGGTCGGGTCGATATCGAACTCGACCCGTTTCAAGAGGAGGCCATCGCGGCCATCCTTCGGGATGAGTCGGTATTGGTTGCGGCGCCCACCGGATCAGGCAAAACACTCGTGGGAGTGTTTGGGGCATGCCGCGCTTTAGATCTTGGGCTTCGGACGTTCTACACTACACCGTTGAAGGCGCTCTCGAATCAGAAGTACGCCGAGTTCGTGCGTGCTTTTGGCGCTGAGAACGTAGGTCTTCTCACTGGGGATAACTCGATCAATCCTAGTGCTCGGGTGGTCGTTATGACCACCGAAGTCTTGCGCAACATGATCTATGCCAGCATGGAGGCGCTGGATGATCTAGGACTCGTCGTGCTCGATGAGGTCCATTACCTCCAGAATCCATATCGTGGTGCGGTATGGGAGGAGGTAATCATACATCTTCCTCGGAACGTGAGGCTCGTCTGCCTCTCTGCCACCGTCTCCAATGTGCATGATTTCGCTGCCTGGATGCGTGAGGTGCGTGGACAGATGACAGTAGTCGAGGCAAGAGGGCGCCCTGTACCACTTGAGCACCGTTACCTGTATGCGGATCGACGATCCCGCCAGGTTTTGGCAATCCCGGTTCTCCAGGGAGGTCGGCCTAATCCTAAGGGTTCTGAGCTCGATCCTCCGTGGCTATCTAGCTCTCGTCGTTCCTTCGGCCCCAAGGCTCGAGGTGTCGCTCGGCCGGAGATGATTGAGTTCTTGGCTGCCAATCGGGAACTTCCTGCGATCGTCTTCATTTTCTCACGGGCTGGCTGTCAGGCGGCAGCCGATGAGACCTTAGCGAGTGGGCTCCGACTGACGGCACAGTTAGAGCGCGAAATGATCCGCGAGGTGGTTGATCGGAGGTTGGCAAAGCTCGACCCAAGAGACCTGAAGGTGCTTGGGTACGCTCAGTTCTTGGCGGGCCTAGAGGCCGGTTTTGCGCCGCATCATGCAGGCTTGATCCCACCCTTTCGCGAGATTGTTGAGGAGTGCTTCGAGCGTCTGCTGGTAAAGGTTGTCTTTGCAACCGAGACACTTTCGCTCGGCATTAATATGCCGGCACGTTCGGTTGTGATCGAGAAGATGGTCAAGTTCAACGGCGAGACTCACAAAATTTTGTCTCCGGGCGAGTACACCCAGTTTTCTGGGCGAGCTGGGCGTCGCGGGATCGATCATCGAGGAAGCAGCTACGTCGCCTGGGGCGGCGGGGTAGCCTTCGCTGATGTGGCTCGAGTGGTCGAAGGTGAGTTCTATCCAATTACGAGTTCGTTTCGCCCGACATATAATATGGCCGCCAATCTCGTCAAACGTTACACTCCAGAGGCTGCTCGGGAACTGTTGAACCTTTCGTTTGCCCAGTTCTCCCAGGATGCCGAGGTGGTAAGGCTAGAGGCTGAGCTCCGAGGTTTGCGACGTCGACGTTCGTCGTCTCGGCCGCTCGGAGAGGTTGATGAGATCCGAGTGGTGCCTGGATCGGTTATCTCGGTCCCTGCAGCTGAGGGTGCACGTCATCGCGCTTCGCTGCTGGTGCTATCGGTGTCTACCCGGCATCATGGTCGTATGAAGATCCAGACCGTGTCCCCATCAGGTCGAGGGTATACGTTGGAGGCGACCCACTTGCGTGAGGCGCGGCTACAAAAGCGAATCACGTTACCCCCGGTGGATCGCGGACGCAAAGAGCTGATGCGACGTGAGGCGGCCAAGGAGCTGAAGCGTAGTCTGAAGGCGAGACATCATCAGGAGCCGTCTAAGGAGTTTCTCGAGACCGGAGTCGCCCGAGAGAGCGAGCTGCGCGAGGAGGGCAGGGTTGCAAGAATAGAGGAGCGTATCAGCCAACGGCGTGCCGCCCTTTCAGGATATTTTGACCGAGTGTTGTCGGTGATGGAGGCGTTTGGCTTCTCGAGAGGCTGGTCACTTACCGCAACCGGTTCGATTCTCGCAAATCTCTATTCAGAGTCAGATATCTTGTTGGCACTGGCGCTCGACACCTTAGAGTTGGAGGCGCTTAACGCGCCGGGATTCGCCTCAGTGCTCTCGTGGATGACATTCGAACCTCGACCGAGCTTTACCGGAACCGGTCTTCGCTCTACCCATCCTGAACTCATCGATCGTTTTCGCGAGGTCCGGCGCATGTCAGGCGAGCTGCAACGGCTAGAAGGGGTACGAGAATTGCCGCTTACCCGTGTACCCGATGTTGGTTTTAGCGAACTCGTCTACGACTGGGCAGATCAAAAGCCATTGGAGCGCATTCTGCGTGTAGCGCCTATTCCTCCAGGAGACTTTGTACGCAATACCAAGCAGATCGCCGACCTTGCTCGACAGGTAGCCGCGGTCTACCAGGATCATCCTCTTGGAAAGCTTGCTCGCCGCACTGAGGCATCGATTGTCCGAGGGATCGTGGCGATCTCATCGGAGGTGGAGGTGTTGACCAACGAGGATGTTCAGTTCGTCGAGGACGGTGGATTTGATGTCGTCGGTCTCTGAGCTTGCGGTGGCTAGCCAGACGTCGTCGTGAGAGCTGCGTCGTTGGAGCTACGCTGTCGGTAGGCTAGCGGCGTGGAAAACTACCTACCCGAAGTCTTTTCTGGCGCCGAGCTTGAGGCGCTAACCCCGTACTTCACCAATACTGATGGACCCGTCTTCTGTCTCCAGAACATTCCTCAGGAGTTGGCGGCGGCGCTGTTTGCTCGGTATTCGAGGTCGAACAAGTCGTTACGACGTATCTTCCTTGATGAGTTTATCGAAGACGTGGAGTCAATTAACGTACAGGCTGGCCTCGGTGAGGGATCACGCACAAGGCAGTTGATGAAGAGGGTGATCGGAGAGTATGGCGATGACTCTGTGGCTCAGCTTGCCGTCGCACATGTGGCGGTTGAACAGGTGTCTACCGTGCTTACCAGATCGCTTGAGCGTCATCGTCTACTCTCCTTTCTCGAGCAATCGACGCGCTATGTTAATTTAAGTTCTCTACGCGCTGACGGAAGTTTGCGTGCGGTTATCCCTCAGGAGTTCGCGAGTGAGGTTCGCCGTCGCTATCATCTCATTGTCGCCCAGGAGTTCGACCTCTACTCCACTGTCTTTGGGACTATGGAGGCGCGCTTTAGCAAGGGGCTAGACGAAGATGATGTGGCTAGGCGTCGAGCAGGAAGAGCAGCCGCGCTCGATGTCGCACGCTCTTGTCTTCCCATGTCCACCATGACCAATGTCGGTATTGTCGGAAGTGCGCAAGCCTTGGAGTATCTGGTGATCCGGTTGCGTTCGGTCGGCTCGTCTGAGAGCCTGTTCGTTGCTGACGCAATCGCACAGGAGGTGTCAAAGGTTCTTGGCTTGCTGGTGTCTAGGATGGATCGTCCTGATCGTGGGCACCGATGGACCAAGTACCTTGTGGATAGGCGGGATAACGTAGAGTTTCTGCTTGGGCAGCTGGGGGCACATGAGCCTTCTGTGTCGCCGACCCCGTATGCCGAGCCAACGGTTCGCTTGTTGAACGTAGAGCCGCGCAACGATGATGATCTAATCCCGTGGATGTTATATGAGCTAAGTGGTGCGTCGTTTACAGAGTGCGAGCGCTATTCGATAGCTTTAACCGAAGCCGAACGGGTTGCTGTATTCCGGGCTTATGTTGGGGATAGGGAGAATCGCCGACATAAGCCCTCTCGTGCGTGGGAGATGAGCTCGTATACGTTTGAGATCGAAACCGACTACGGATCGTATCGTGATCTGGCTCGTCATCGACTTTTGACCTTACTCGAGCAGGATCCTGTTACTCTCTCCGGCTACCAGGTAGACCCTCAGCTGGCCGAGGAGGGGCTACTCGAGTCAATTGACCCGGTCTTTGAGGCAGCGTTCCGTTTTGCGCACGATCTCCATAACGAGGTATCGGCTCCGACCGCTCGCATGGTACTTCCGTTGGCGACACGAGTGCGTTTCGTCGTTAGGCTCAATGCTCGCGAGCTTTTGCACCTAGTGGAGCTGCGATCTCAACCTCAGGGCCATCCAGTCTACCGGCATATAGCCCAAGAGATGTATCGGTTGTTGGAACGTGTTGGCCACCGACGTATAGCCCAAGCTATGCGTTTTGTTGACTTAGACACTTACTCGCTGGGTCGGACCTCCGAAGAGGAGCACCTAATCGAGAAACTTGAAAATTAGACCCGATTTGTGGAACTAAAAAGGGTTCAAAGTGGTTAGCATTGCCGAATTGAAACACGTGATGATAGAGCGAAAGAGGTAATGATGGCAGGTCGTAAGAAGAAGGTTGCAGAGGAGTCGATGGCGGCACCCACAGACGAGGAACTCGATCTGGATGAAGACATCGACGAGGAGCTCGATCTAGATGATGACCTTGAGGTTGACGACGAGATCGACGAGGAGCTCGATCTAGATGACGACCTTGACGCTGATGAGCAGACGGACGACGAGATCGTTCTCGATGGAATCGACGGCGTTGAGATTGATGAGTTGCCGTTAGAGGAGGACGACGAAGATGTTGAGGACGTTGAGGAGGTTGACGACGCCGATGATGAGGAGGTTGACGACGCCGATGACGATGAGGTGGAGTCAGCGCTAGATGACATCCTGCGTGAGCGTTTTGTGGTCACTGAGGTTGACGACGAGGAGGAGGTCGATGAGTCTGGTGATACCGTTATCCGGGTCAAGCCACGACAACCTGATGAGTTTGTCTGTCAGTCATGCTTCCTGGTTAAGAGTATGATACAGCTGGCGGACACTGACAAGATGTTCTGCCGTGACTGTGTCTAGTAGGATGTAGTTGGCGAGCTGATCTCGGCTCGGTTAGAAAGGAGTGACATGGCTACGCAAGAGACTCCATCGTTCGATTTCGATGATCTTAAACAGGAGGTGGTTAATCGGTTGATCTTTCAACCGATTGGGCTCCTGGCGGCGGTTGTCAGGACACTTCCAAACGCAGCCGAAGAGGGTCGTAGGGTAGTTGAAGGTCCGCTTCAGACCGCAAAATTTGTGGGAGACATGGCGGCCGGCGTGATGAAGGCTAAGTACGGCGCTCAGATCAGCGACCTGGAGGGGAAGGTCTCAGACGTGAGGCGCACCGTGGAGGGTGCTGCAGATCTTGTCATCAAGACTGCTCAATCTAGGGTCGGTGGTTTCGGTGCTGAATCTCAGCCACGTACCACAGACGATGGCGGTGCCGGTGAGGCTACCGTTCACGAGGCCGAGGGCAGCGAGACTGTTGGCGGTATTGTCGGTTATGAATCGATGACTGCTGCCGAGGTAATTAGCCACCTCGATGGCTTGACGCTTTCGGAGCTCGGCGAGGTAGAGGCTTTTGAGCTCGAGCATCGGCGTCGCCGGACTGTGCTTGGACGGGTGTCAAAATTGCGTGAGGATCACCACTAGCAGGCGTGGCGGTACCGCCACCGCCATAAGGTGAGTCGATTTCACGGCTAGTTAAGTGTTGTGGGTTGACTTGCGTCCGTCGGAGATCGCCATGAGCGTGGTGGTCACTCCTGGGGCAAGCGGCATGGCCATCGCCTCATTTAGCTGGAACCAACGGGCGTCTAGTGCGTCGGAGTGTGCTGAGATCGCGTCTGGATCAATGGGTGGCTCGCAGAGGAAGCTAAAGAGGACGTAGGAGCGGCTCGGGGCGTAGAGTTCGATCTCGGCTATCAGCCGTAGTGGACGCAGGGAGATCCCTATCTCTTCGTAGGTCTCTCTCATCAGAGCCTTTAGCAGACCTTCGTGCGGTTCTACTTTGCCGCCAGGTGGGGCCCAGAGCTCCGGTATAGGCGGAGACCTCCTGATGAGCAGGACGCGGCCATGGTCGATGCTAACGGCGGACACTGCAGTCCTAACGCTGGTTCTGATGTCAGCTTGGCTAGCTATAGTTCGATGTCCCTTCGCACTCGGATCTTATCCGAACGGAAGCCCTGGGCTTCGTAGGTGAGCTTTGCCACCCGGTCGCCAGGTGAAACCCACCCGTAAAAGGCGCTGCATCTCGCCCTCTTGGCGACCGCGATGGCCTCCTCAAGGAGCTGCTCACCGATACCTAGATCTCGGAGTTCTGGCTGCACGAAGTGGAAGGTCACCTCCGCCTCCGGTGCACGCGCTGTGAATCGAATCAATCCTGCTGGTATGTCGTTGTAGTAGGCGACCACGAGTCGTTCCTCAGGGCTGATCTCTGGGATCCAATCGTGGAAATCAGGCGGAGTTCTGTCGACCGCATATGTGCGGATCGTCATGGTTCAATCTTCGTTGACTTGAGTCTCTTCGGTAGCAGCTGGTTTCTTTGGTCGTGAAGTCTTCGGCACCATCGCTAGTATCTCAGGCCGGGGTGGAGGAGGAACCGAGACTCCTGTCAGTTGGGCTAATGCTGGGATACGTCCTGCATTCTCCTTGGCAAACTCCATGAGTTCGGGCGTTGCGTCGCTCGGGAGGCTCGTAGGTTGTACATGACGCCGGATCGGGCTCTGGGCTACTGCATCTATGAGAACCATCCATCGTTCTGAAGGAGTATCGGCGCTCATCTCTTCGTTGCAGAGTGTCACCAAGCGCTGGGCAAGTTCCGCAGGTAACTTGGCTGTTGGATCAGGAAGTTTTGCGCTAAGCCGTAGTGCACGCACTAAGCGGTTCTCGTCGACCGCCCCCGCGACTTCCTTCTGCCACTTCTCAGTTTCGGTGCTGGCGCGAGCATTTAGCACCTCGGTGAGTGCGTTGGCTAGTTCTGTGACTTGCTGATTCTTCGCCGATCTATCGGCGGCGGCAAGTATGGAACGTAGATCCTTTAGCGAGATCTCTTGGGCTATCTCATTGGCCGCCTCGGCTCTGTCGAGCCATGTAGCTACACGAATCTTTGGTAGGATGCCTTCGGCAATTTTGAGGGTTGCATCGACAGGTGTCTCGGGCTCTCCAGCCGCAGCGGCTCGTGCATTTTGTTCTGATATGGCGGCGCGAACTGCAGGCAGCCCTCCCTTCATGAGAGCCTCGCCGATCGGACGATGCTCGGGCAGTAGCGATTCGAGCACCTCCCTGCGATGGGTCTCCTTTGGGTGCAGGCGCTTAGCCTCAGACCTACCCGATCGACGTCGATCATTTGAAGTAGGTCGACCCCGAGCACCCCTATCCTGGGATGCCGGTCGGTCTCGATCGTTCGTGCGTTGGGGGCGTTCGCCATCTGCTTGACGATTGCGCGGCCCCTGACCCTGTCGACCTCTGTCCGTGCCTTGACGTGGGCGTTCGCCGCCTTCACGAGAGCCGCGACCAGGACGGTCGGGACGACCCTTTTTGCGAACCGATATCGTCACTAACGGATCATCTGAAGACGATCCAATGATCTCGATTCTGTTATCGGCTGACTTCTTCGGTGCCGGAGCTGTGACGGCAAGGACTTCGATGCCATCGAGCCCCATGGACACCTCCGCGCGAGCTACGTCGCCGATTTTCGCCCCGTCGTAGAGGAGCTCAGCAGCGACAGTTCCCTTGGGACTGCGAGCGCCTGCCGCTCGCCAAGTCCAGCTGTCATTGTTGAGCTGACTCGTCAGCTCAATCTCTAGTTTGGTTGCCATGAGCCTCCACCTGCCACCTGTATCGATTTGTGGCGATCGTCGGTTGATCGCCACCGGGCAATACTAGTCGGACGGTCGATCGGGGTCAGCAGCTAGCCTTGCCGGAATGAGAGTTGGTGCCCATGTCTCCGCTGCAGGTGGGGTTGATGGATTGATACAGCGTGCGAACTCTCTCGGTGTTGAGGCGGCGCAGTTCTTTCTCTCCTCTCCTCGTACCTGGAAGTTTCGTCCGATTGCTCCATCGGTAGCCGGTAAGACTAAGGCTGTGGCACTTGCACAAGGGGTGCAGCGCTTGGTTGTGCATGCGTCGTACCTGATCAACTTGGGCTCCGATGATCCAGTGCTCGCAGGCAAATCGAGCGAATTGCTCGCCGCCGTGATGAGGGCTGCCTCTGCTGATCAGCTCTCAGCTGTTGTCCTCCATCCAGGGTCGCATAAGGGCCATGGTTTCGACGCCAGCCTCGACAGATGGTTCAACGGTGTCGAGCCAGGCCTCGGTTTTGCCTCGGCGGACACAAGACTGCTTCTTGAAAACACCGCTGGCGGGGGTGCCTCCATGGGGCGATCTGTACAGGAGCTTCGTGCACTGCTAGATCTCTGTGCTCGACCGGATGCGGTAGGTATCTGCATCGATACCCAGCATCTGTTCGCAGCTGGATATGATCTGCGGGATCGTGGGGTGGCTTCGGAGCTCGCAGCGCAATTGTTGTCCGAGTTTGGAGACATCCCAGTTGTGCACCTAAACGATTCAGCGACCGAGCTTGGCTCGGCTCACGACAGGCACGCCAACCTAGGCGAGGGCGCGATTGGCCTTGAGGCTTTAATCGATTTCATCGGCCATGAGGTATTCCGTTTCGCGGACATCATCCTTGAGGTCCCTGGTTCGGGTGATGGGCCACGTGTAGAGGACGTGTCACTGCTTCGGGAAGCGCTCAAGCAGCGCGAATAGACAAGAGTTTGTCTGGGCCCTGTCTAGCACGTGTGCTTTGATATAGATGATAGCTGGGCAAGATTGGATGAGCCGATGTTTACCACCGTGGGCGATCGTCTTCATCGACATCACCTTGGTTGATCGACAGGCCGTTCTCCAACAAAAATGTTCGAAGATCGAGATTATCGAGGAATTGATGGGTACGATAGCCAGCCTTGCTAGCCGCGTAGACATTATCGAGGCGGTCATCTATAAATAGCGTGCGAGCTGGGGTCAATGAGAAGGTGGTAGTCAGCGTCTGATAGAACGCAGGCGAGGGTTTGGTGACACCGATCAGGCCAGATACAAGGGCGCCGTCAAACGATCGGAGGAATGGGAAGGTGTCAAGAGCTAGTTTCCAGTACTCACCCGGCCAGTTCGTGGCTGCGTAGGTGGGAACGCCTGATAGCTGGATCTCTGCCAGCATCTGGACCAGTGCGGAGCTGGGCGCCCCCCACATCTCGTCGAAACGGTCGTTGTAGGCTTGAATTAGCGAACGCAGCGGTCGATGTTTGGCCATCAATGGTTCGGCCGCTGTTGTGAACGACACTCCGGCATCGAGTTGGAGGTGCCATGTTGGCGTGCAGATGGTCTCGAGGAAATGCTCCATCACAGCCTCACTAGGGATGAGCTTACGATATAAGTTTCTCGGATTCCATTCGATAAAGACGCCGCCAAGATCGAATACGATCGCCTCTGTGCTCGCGGCGGGCGTTGTGGAGTCGGCTCTCACTCGAGAGAGTATAGTTCGATGCGTTGCTCTCCAAAAAGATGGCGACTCCTGTGGCCTATGGCATATCGATGCGGCAGTTTACCATAACAGTGGTGCAATCTGCGTCTGTAAGCGCGAGCGGATTGCACGAGTTACCTACTGTTGGGTACCAGGGTTGAGGTGATAGTCAAGAGTATGGTTAGAGAACGTTGTGTAGTAATGTCGTGAGCGCTATAACCGGGTACTGGATCAAATTGCTTGATACCGTCAACGTTGGTAAGGTTCCAGAGAGTCCTCCAACGGAGTAGTAACCCGACCAGTGTTCGCTTAGCCCGGCGTCCACGAGGCCAGCGCGAGTTGGTCGACACCATGTCACGCGATTGCTTCCGGGCGGAGGAGTACCTTTGGGTGAGTTGGAGCTGAACTGCCACGAGCTCCATGACCAGGCGCGGATTGTGAGCGGTCCATCGTTGGTGGAGACTGTTGTCGTGACTCCAGTGGTGGTTGAGGTAATCAGCTCCATGGGTACGTTGATGACGCCAAGCTGCGGGTGCGCGCTGATCTTGGGTGTGGGTAGACGGTCGTTGACCACCTGCTCCCAGATAACCTCTATGTTCAGAGTGCCCACCGGATTTGCATCGCACCTTGGGTAGACGCTCAAGCGAGCCCACATCGCCTGAGCCCACGACAGCTCAGCTTGGTACAGAGTCTTCGATGAAGGTTCCACGGTCCGATAGCTGACGCAACTCATAGCCAGCGAGGCTCCGGTGTGGGTGATGAGTGACGGGATGAAGACCGGGCCGATCTGTCCTCCGGTTGTGCCATCTGTACCATGTGATCCACGAAGTACTATGTGATAGGTCGAGCCTGAACCACCGCCATTGACGATCACACTGGTGAGTTGGTCTGGCCAGCGAACATTGACGGATATCACCATGGCAAGTATCGCTGCACCGAACAGTATCGCTGCACCGAACAGTATCGCTGCACCGAACAATGGCGGTTGACGGAAGCTTTGACGCATTGGCCCTCCTTGGCTGTATGCACGACCTGAAGAGTCACGCCATTAGCAAATGATGCCAATGACAGGCAATTCGGTCGTTATATCTCTGCACTCGCTTTTTGCGAACTAGGTGGCTCATCCATGAACCACAACCGAGGGTATCGCAATTAAGTCAGCTGATCAAGCCACCAAGAATCAAGCTGACACCAGGGCTAGTGGGCCTGTTAGGCACCAAAGGCGTGGTAGCCGCCATCTACGTGTATTAACTCGCCGGTAGTCATCGGGAAAAAGTCTGAGAGTAGCGCGACGACACTGCGCGCAACTGGCACCGCGTCTTCGGGATCCCAACCCAGTGGAGAGCGATCTCCCCAGTTGTCTTGGAACATCTTGAAGGCCTCAATCGACTTGGCGGCGATTGTTCTGATGGGTCCCGCTGAAACTAGATTAACTCTGATCTGGGAGTCACCAAGTTCGCGAGCAAGATATCGGCTCAGTGACTCGAGACCGGCTTTGGCCACTCCCATCCAGTTGTAGCCTGGCCATGCCACGGTTGCGTCAAAGTCAAGACCGACCACGGATGCGCCTTGTGCGGCTGCAAGAAGGGGGCGAAAAGCTCTGGCGAGTTCGGCTAATGAGTAGGCAGAGACCTGAATAGCGGTGGCGACGTCCTCCCAGGGTGCCTCCAGCATGGGCTTGTCGAGACAGCTGGGCGGGGCATAACCGATCGCATGGACGATACCATCTAGATGGTCCCAGGTGGTCTGGACCTCTGATGCCGCTTGGTCAACCGATGCTGGGTCGGCAGCGTCTAGCTCTATCACCCTAACGTCTGAACCCAACTTGGTAGCGACTCGGCGTGTAATTGATAACCCTCGCCCGAAACCGGTGAGTATGGTATCGGCGCCTTCATCACGCGCGACGCGCGCTATGTGATAGGCGATCGATGAGGTGTTGAGAACACCGGTGATCAGAAGCTGCTTGTCGTCTAGGATGCCCATTCCCTCTCCCTGGCCTTAAACTCTACCTCAGAGTAATAGCAACGTTGGTTGAAAAGAGCACATGTCTAAAGAGCGTGAGTGAGGAGCTGGGTTTGCAGATTGGAATATTGGGAGGCACTGGTCCCTTGGGGAGTGCCTTGGCGGCGCGCCTCGCTGCGAGCCGTCTCTCGGTCGGTTTAGGGTCGAGAGATGCTAAAAGGGCGATTGGGGTTGTACAAGACTTGATCCAACGCTGGCCAGAGGTGGATGGATACCTCGTTGGTGCCAGTAACGATGAGGTAGCTAGGGCGCAAATGGTCTTCGTCGCCGTTCCGTGGGAGGCGACTGCTCGCCTGGTTGAACCGTTGGAACATATCCTGGAAGGCAAGATCGTTGTATCGATGGCTAATGCTCTAGTCAAGGTTGGGGATGAGTTCGCAGCACTTACGCTGCCGCGAGGATCTGCCGCCCAGCTTCTACAGGCGCGACTACCAGCGGCTATGGTAGTGGCCGCGCTCCATCACGTGCCGGCGCGTTCACTGGCAAATCTCTCTCGTCCTGTGGAGGTCGATGCGTTGGTGTGTGCGGACTCTTCTGGGGCAAGAAGTCAAGTGGCTGGTATCCTGTCGAGAATTCCTGGTCTTAGAGTGCTAGAGGCTGGATCGCTAGCTCAGGCACCGGCTATCGAGGCGATGACAGCGGTCTTGCTGAATATCAACCTGCGATATAAGGCGACTGCGTCGATTCGATTAACTGGAGTGGAGGTTGCTTAGGTGAAGATCTTTGACACCGCGCGTGAAGCTATAGTTGAACTTGATGTTGAACAGGTGGCCCGGATCTACACCTGTGGGATCACACCCTACGATGCGGCGCATATGGGCCATGCCGCGGTGTATGTGACCTTCGACTTGCTCCAACGCCAGCTTGCACGGCAGAACATCGTCTCAACTTGTGTACGAAACGTCACTGACGTCGACGATGACATCCTTCGCAAGGCGCGCGAGATCGGAGCGAATTACCTCGACTTAGCGGCGCGTGAAATAGCTAAGTTTGATCGCGACATGGCCGGCCTTGGGCTTGCTCGTCCTCACTCCGAGCCGAGAGCAACATCAGCAATTCCCGAGATACTGACCATGGTTGGTGATCTTATGGACGCTGGTTTTGCCTATCAGGTTGATGGCTGGGTCTACTTTGAGGTAGCCAAGGCCCCAAACTTTGGCAAGGTTTCGCACCTGTCACGTGAGATGATGCTCGAATTGGCTGCTGAGCGTGGTGGCAACCCGGATGATCCTCGTAAACGAGATTCACTTGACTTCGTGCTCTGGCAACCGTCACTTTCTGATGAACCTTTCTGGGAGTCTCGTTTCGGACCCGGCCGTCCTGGTTGGCATATCGAGTGCTCAGCGCTCGCAATGCGTGAGTTGGGTCCGGTAGTTGACATCCATGGCGGTGGTTCGGATTTGATCTTCCCTCACCACGAGTGCGAGGCGGCTCAGACTGAGGCGATAACCGGTGGCGAGTTTGTGAAACATTGGATGCATGTCGGCATGGTTTGCCTCGATGGCGTCAAGATGTCTAAGTCGCTTGGCAACCTCGTCTTTGTCGGCGATCTTTTAAAACATGCCACTGGCGAAGAGATTCGGCTTGCAATACTTAGCCATCACTATCGATCGACATGGGATTGGTCCGATGCTGTTTTGGCGTTGGCCAAGGAACGCATCGCAAGGTGGAGGGCGAGTGGACCAGGTGTTGGTGGCTATGAAGAGGTTGTTGCCGCGCTCGACTACGATCTCGATACCCCTACCGCCATCGCTGCTATTGAACGAAGCGTCGCCGAAGGCAAGGGTGTTTGGGAGACAGCTCGGCTGTTAGGACTCGATTTGGAGGTCTCATGAACCTAGACGGTAAGTCATTCGACTCCAGTGCAGCCAAGGGAACTGAGTTGCTCGCTCAGTTGCCAAGAGGCAGCGTCAAAGATGTGGTAGCACTTCGAGTCAACGGGGAGTTGGTGGACATCAGTCACACTCTTGACTCACAAGATGACGTTGCACTCGTACGAATCGACACCCCAGATGGTCTTGACATCCTCCGTCATTCTTGTGCACACGTGCTAGCTCAGGCTGTGGTGAGGCTATTTCCAGGTGCGCACTACGCCATCGGCCCGACAACCCAGGACGGTTTCTTCTACGACTTTGCACTGCCGGATGACCGGCGCTTTGAGGTCTCTGATCTCAGTGAGATCGAAGCTGAGATGCGACGAATTGTGGCCGAAGACCAACCGTTCGTGCGCAGTGAGCTTGGGATAGACGAGGCCGAGCAATTGTTTCAGGCTCAGCCATTCAAGAGGGAGATTCTGTCGGGGATTCGCGAGATTGATGCCTCCCAACCTGTGTCGATCTATCGAAACAGTGAGAGTTTCGTCGATTTGTGCAGAGGCCCTCATGTCCCCTCAACAAGATATCTGAAGAGTTTTCGATTGCGAAGGGTATCCGGTGCCTACTGGCGTGGCGACGAGGGGCGTCCTCAACTCCAGCGTATCTATGGATTTGCATTTGCAACTGCGAAGGATACTGATGCGTATTTGAGCTTTCTTGAGGAGTCTGAGAAGCGAGATCACCGTCGAATTGGCCAGGAGATGGACTGGTTCCATTTTCCGTCTGAGATTGGTCCTGGACTTGCTGTATTTCACCCCAAAGGCGCCTACATCCGATACCGGATGGAGGAGTTTTCCCGAGCTAGGCATCTCGACGCCGGCTACGAGTTGGCATGGACTCCGCACCTCGCAAAGTCGACGCTGTATGAGACCTCTGGACACTTGGAGTGGTATAGCGATGGGATGTATCCTCCGATGGAGCTTGATGAAGGGGATCTCTACTATCCAAAGCCAATGAACTGCCCGGGCCACATACTGGTCTATTCAGCGCAACCACGCTCTTACCGAGATCTCCCGTTGCGTCTGTTTGAGTTTGGTACCGTCTATCGTTATGAGCGATCCGGCACCCTCCATGGCCTCCTCCGGGTTCGAGGGCTTACCCAGGATGATTCGCATATCTTTTGCACCCCTGATCAGCTCGAGGACGAGCTCTCACGGCTGTTAAAATTCGTTATCGACATGTTGCGGGCCTTTGGCCTCGAGGATTTTGATGCCGAACTTTCGACGCGTCCTGAGAAGTCGGTCGGGGATGATGCGGAGTGGGATTTCGCCACCAATGCAGCACGATCAGCGCTCGATGCCTCCGATATCGAGTACTCGGTAGCCGAGGGAGAGGGAGCCTTCTATGCGCCGAAGATCGATATTCATCTCACCGATGCGATTGGACGACGCTGGCAGCTTTCTACCCTTCAGATTGACCTGCAGGAGCCTCAGCGCTTTGGCTTGGAGTTCCAGGACTCTACCAATCAGAAGCTCCGTCCGTACATGATCCACCGGGCGCTGTTTGGGTCGGTAGAGAGGTTTTTTGCAATCCTCACTGAACACTATGCTGGCGCTCTGCCAGGCTGGTTACTTCGTGAACAGATTCGTGTTCTTCCGGTAGCCCAAGAGGCAGAGGAGTGGGCAAATATTGTCGCTAAGCGCTGCCAAGACAGCAATCTGCGAGTTTCGGTAGGGGCCGCGGGTGAACCTCTTGGTGGTCGGATTCGTAAGGCGAAGATGGACAAGCTTCCGTATGTGCTAGTGGTGGGGAGTAGTGATGTCGCCGCCGGTACCGTGGGCGTGAATCGTAGAGGTGCAGCCAAGGAGGAACGTGACATTCAGCTCGATGCATTTATTGCTGAGGCTTGTCTAACCCTCGCTGAGCCTGTGTTAGAGGTGCGACGCTGATGGAGCATCTCTTCGCGGGATGGCGGGCGCAGTTTGTAGCGGGTGGAGAGAGGCCGGCTGGATGTGTGTTCTGCACTATCGGTGCCGAGTCGGAGAATGACGATTCTAACTATGTGATTGCACGTGGCAAGCTCTCCTTTGTCGTTATGAATCTGTACCCCTACACCTCTGGTCATCTCATGGTTGTGCCGAGTTCACATGTAGGAGACCTTGCCGGGCTGGATGGGGAACTCACCAACGAGATGCTTGGACTTGTTCGTCGTTCACATGACGCGCTGGTGGCGGCGTATCATCCTGAGGGAATTAACGTTGGCATGAATTTGGGTCGTGCGGCCGGTGCCGGCATAGCGGACCATGTCCATGTTCATCTGGTTCCTCGGTGGTCAGGTGACGCTAACTTCATGTCGACGGTTGCAGAGACGCGTGTGTTACCGGAAACATTGTCGGATTCACTAGCAAAGTTGCGCGCGCACTGGCCAGCTAACTGAGCTTGGCTATGGATTGGTGGTCTTGAGCTTCTCGGCGATATGGTCAGGAACGGTATCGTAGTGATGGTGTCGACTGACGAATGAACCAAGACCGTTGGTCATCGCTCGTAGATCGGGGGCGAAGGAGGTGAGTTCGGCAGCAGGGACGTCTACTTCAATTTGAACCCAGGTAGCGTCTGTGGACGTAGTGTTGAGGATTTTCCCGCGTTTGGAGCTTAGGTAACCGAGTACATCTCCCTGTTGCGCGGCTGTCACCGTGACTGTGAGACGAAGGATGGGTTCGAGAAGTTGGGAACCTGCCTGTTCAAGAGCCTCTCTCAGTGCGATCGACCCAGCCATCTTGAAGCTCATCTCTGATGAGTCGACACTATGGTACTTTCCATCTGTGAGTCGTACTCGAATGTCGGTAAGTGGATATCCAAAGAGGCCCCCAGCTGTCATCGCCTCATGGATTCCCTTCTCGACGGCTGGAATGAAGTTTCGCGGGATTGCCCCACCAACGATCTCGTCGATAAATTCGAAGCCGGCATCTCGCTCCAGGGGCTCCACGACTATCGTGGCCACCCCGAATTGTCCATGCCCGCCGGTTTGCTTCTTATAGCGCCCTTCGGCATGAGCGCTTCTGCGGAAGGTCTCGCGATACTGGGTTATTGGTTCGTGACTCTGTAGCGTGATTTGGCTGCGTCGTTGGATTCGTTCCATGGTGATTCCCAGATGATTGGTTCCAAGTCCCTTGAGTAGAAGTCGATGGGTGCCAGCTTCACGTTCTACCTCAAGCCCAGGGTCATCGGAGACCAGCTTAAAAAGGTTTGCCGCAAGGCGCTCCTCGTCCTGGGGATTCTCGGTGCTTAGGGAGATGGCGAAGCCTGGGGTGACCGTTCGATGGAGCTTGATGTTGTTGGAGTTTCCTCCCTTGGTTAAGAAGGTACCGACGGCTGCGTGCAACTTGGCGACGATGAAGATATCTCCGTGGTCGACCAAGTTTACAGGGGTCAGTTCAGTTGGAGTTTGGATCAAGAGCTGGTGTAGCCGTTCTTCGTTGGTGTTGGCGGTGCCAAGGAGCGCATCTGGTCGAAGCGGTGAACCCAGGTTTTTTAAGACAGCAAGGCGCCCAAGGTACTGGTCATGCGTGGCCGACACGACGAGTGCAATTGGGTCAGGACCCGGGGTCTCATCTGGCGGCGGGATCAGCGCTACCATCGCGTCGAGGAGGTGGTGAAGACCTACATCGGAGGTAGCAGACCCACATAGGAGAGGGGTGAGATGAGTTGCTTTTACGCCCAGTGCAAGTGCGCACGAGAGTTCTTCTGGGGTTAAGTCTTCCCCTGAAAGATAGCGCTCCATAATGGCGTCATCTTCCTGGACAATTTCGTCAAGCAAGACGTCGCGTGCCGATCGCTCATCGACGGCGAGATCCTCGGGGATCCCAACCTCAGACTCGGTGGCTCCGTTATCGAGGAACCCTCGATTGGCTAGGAGGTCGATCACCCCACTGAGCCCATTAGCGTCGGGCAGAGGGAGTTCGAGTGGGTCGATATGTTCGCTGAGCGTCTCGTGCAAGCGATCTACTGTCTTGGAAAAGCTCTGTGGATCTCGTTCGCATTTATTGACAAAGATCATTCGGGGCAATTCGTAATCGTTTATTAGGTTCCAAAGCAGGAGCAGTTCAGGATTCATGACGCTCTGTGAATCAATGACGATCAGGGCCCCATCCGCAGCCTCCATGGCCAAGGCGGTGGAGGCCAGAAACTCTGAGCTTCCAGGGGTATCGATTAAGTTGAGCTTCACGTCCTGGTGAACGATGCTGGTGGTGGTGGGGTCAATCGAGTATCCGTGGCGAATCTCCTCAGGGGTGCGGTCAGATACTGTATTCCCATCCTCCACCCTCCCTTTCGTGGATATTGCTCCGCTGCTGTAGCACAACGCCTCCAACAGGCTTGTCTTGCCGGCTCCTGGAGGGCCAACCAACACGATCGTGCGTAACTTGTCTGTCGAATACTCGTTCACTCCAGCTCCTCCTCTAAGTAAGAACGGCGCGAGCGTCGTTCTTTTAACAGTAGCAGAGCAGATAGCGACGTGTGCGAAGTGCAAAAACATGGTGCTATCCGTCTTCTGGATCCCTTTGAGCAGCTAGAATGAGTGCAAGCTCACTGGGCGCGGCCCACGGAGGTGTAGCTCGAGTGTTTGATGGTAATTTTAGGGCATCGGTAGACCGCCGAACAGCTCCCGTTGGCCGGGCGCTCTCCCGGGCTGGCATTAGTCCTGATCTTCTCACCGTGATAGGGATTGTTTTCTCTGTTGGCGCTGGGGTAGCGGTCGGGTATGGAGCCCTCTATCTGGGTTTTGGATTGTTATTGCTGGGAGCTGTTCCAGATCTTCTAGATGGGCCGGTGGCAAAGGCCTCACAAATCTCCTCGAGTCGTGGTGCCTTTTTTGACTCCTTCGCCGATCGGGTGAGCGATCTTGCCATACTCGGTGGTCTCGCCATCTATTTCCTCAGCATTCATGATGAACTCTTCGCCGTTCTCTCCTTTTTTGCCTATGGCTTTGCCTCGTTAATCTCCTACCAGCGCGCGAAGGCGGAGTCGCTCGGACTGAGCGGCAAAGGTGGGGTAATGGAGCGTGCGGAGCGAGTTCTTCTCCTCTTGGTGGGGTTGTTGGTACATCCTCTATTGCGACTAGTCCTGTTGCTGTTGCTGCTCGGGTCGATGGTTACAGTGATACAACGGTTCGTGAGCATCTGGCGTCAGGCCTCTCGCCGCCCAGATCGAGTGGCCGCCCTCGCACGCATCACTAACCTTCGGAGAGTGAATCGTCGACGGCGCGTTAGGTCTCGTGCTAGCTTGCAGCGTTTTCTACCAGGCACAGGTCGCCCAACGTTCGCACGGCGTAACTCCTCGGGTCGCAAGCGAGCTTGATTTCGCGCGCTCGTCTTATTCGAATGGCAGGGGCCATGCTTGGCCGACTACCTCGTGTTGTGGATCCAGTGTTGTGGAGCATCGCTGGAGTAGTGAGTTATCTCGGTAACGAGAGACGACGCAACACTGTGCGTAGGAATCAACGGCTGGCATTGCTATCTCGCTCCGGTGTAGGAGGGCTCAAAAAGTGGCAACTTGAGCTCTCGGCATATCGTGCATTCTACTTTTACGCTCGATACTGGGTAGAGGTATTGCGGATTCAGAGCCTCTCGCCGGAGGAGGTTGTGCTCGCGGTTGATCTGGTGAACGCAGACGAGTTTGTCGCACGACGGATGGCTAAGGAGCCGACTATTGCGATCCTTGCCCATGTAGGTAATTGGGAGTGGGGGGGAGCCTGGGTCTCGCTTGCGTGCAATGGAGTTATGGCGGTAGCTGAGGCTCTCGAGGATGAGGGGATGACGGAGTGGTTTCTGACGGCGCGCCAACGGCTTGGGATGGAGATCGTCCTAACCGGAGGCGATGTCGTACGTTCGTTGTTGAAGGGGTTGCGCCACGGAAAGCTGGTTGCGCTAGTAGTGGATCGAGACGTGAGCGGTACTGGCGAGATGGTTGACTTTCTTGGCACGCGAGTCCCACTTTCTGGCGGTCCCGGTGTAATCAGTGTGATGAGTGGTGTTCCGATCTATCCAGTTGGCACCTTTCAGCGACGCTCAGGTCGGCAGGAGGTCAGGTTCTATCCACCTATCTATCCACCTACTGATGGTACGAGAGCTGACCGAGTCGCCGAGGTGATGAAGCAGGTTGCTGTCGCCATCGAGAAGATCGTAAAGGAGGAGCCAGGCCAGTGGCATAACTTCCAGGACTACGACGCCGTTACCGAACGAGGGATGGCGTGAAGGTTGTTGAAGTATCACCTTATGACTTAGGTGTGGCCGGTGGCGTGCAGGCTCAAGTGTTAGGGATCGCCAATAGCCTGCGTTCCCTGGGTTGTGAAGTCAAGGTACTGGCGGCAGGTAGTGGGAATGGTGCTGATTATTCGCTCGGGCGAACCTCGAGCTGGCGCGCTAATGGATCGATCGCGCCGGTTGTTCTCCTACCCCGTACGCGCCGGCTCACACCAGTTTTGCAGTGGGCTGACGTCATCCACGTACACGAACCTCTCACGCCAATGGGCGGTGTCTCCATCCTCAGATGGGCCTACCTCCGGGGCGAGTTGGACCGACTCTGGGTAACCTTTCATCGAGATGGGGTCTCGAAGGGCTACCAACACTGGTCTCATTGGTGGTCGTATCTATTGCCACCGGTCGACCACCGGATTGCGGTCTCTCCTTTCGCAGCTAATACCGCAGAAATGGTTACAGCTAGTCGACCTTCGCAGATCCCTAATGGGGTAGAGATCAAGGATCGGTCGGAACGCGAGACGATGGACAGGCTTGGCCGCCAACATAGGGTTCCTCGGGTGCTCTTTGTCGGGCGTCATGAGGAGCGTAAAGGTCTTGAGGTCGCGCTCCGAGCTCTCGAGTTGATGCCTGCAGAGATAGAACTCATGGTGGTTGGCACTGGACCCTTGACCGTATCGCTCCAACACCACTATCGAGATCATCGAGTGCGATGGTTGGGTGCAGTCGATCAAGCAGAGTTAGCTGAGCTTTACAGGAGTGCAGATGCACTGGTTGCACCCTCTATTGGCGGGGAGTCCTTTGGTGTTGTGCTCTTGGAGGCGATGGCGGCTGGTGCTCCTATCGCGGCGAGCGACATACCCGCTTATCGCTGGTTGACTTCAGATGGGGATAGCGCCGCGCTTTTCCGACCAGGTGACAGCGAGGCTTTAGCTAGGCTCTTGACTGAACTGCTCGAAGACGCATCTCTTCAGGCGAGGTTGCGCGATCGTGGCTATGCTCGCGTTCGATCGTTTAGCTTCGCTGAGATTGGGAAGCGGTACCTGACCCTGTTCGAGGCCACCTGATCGAGTTATGGCGTCCGAAGCTGATAATGCCGATTGCAGTTGTCAGCTCGGGGTTGTCCTCATCGACCAGCCGGTAGATTGGTAGGAAACATCATGACTGCAGCTTTGATCGCAGTCGTATGAGGATTGATGACTACGAGGATGGTGTCGAAGTGAACTCAGATAGGGTACTGGTTTGGGGGTATGACTCTCCCAACGTGAGGGCAGCTCGGATGCGTCAGGTCATTGCGAGACTTGTTGTCGCCTTCATCGTCGCTTCTGTTATCGCGGGTGTTGTGATCACGGTCGCCCTTGGCTTGACAGGTGTGCTTCCGATCGAGGTGACTGCGTTAGCAGGTGTGATAATCGGTCTTTTATTTACGGTGATCGCTACTGTGGTGGGGCCACGGCGACTCGGTAGCAGGCTCCCTTGGGTTGAACCTGAGGAACGAGACCGTAAAAGGATAGACACACTCCTCTCCGGCTTGGGTTTCCAACTTGGCATCTCCGTTAGCAGCGTGGCGGTGGTGGCTTATCCAATGGTGAATGGCGCCGTGCTCGAGTTGGGTCGGAAGGAGCCCGTGGTAGTGATCACTACTGGCGCGCTTCGTGAGTTGGAGACGATTGAGCTCGAGGCACTGCTCGCACGGGAGCTAGGCGAACTGCGCCTTGGGCTAGTTGGCCTGAACGCGACGGTCGCCTATTGGGATAAGGTTTTTCATCGCGCGGGACGACGTTTGAGCGACTGGCAGCGTGCCGAGGCGGTGTTGCTAGATCGTCTTGGGGTCTCGGTAACTCGCTACCCGCCGGCGATGGCTGCCGTTCTCGAGAAGGCCAAGTCAAGTCGCTCGATAACTGCGACCAGCCTTCCGGCCTGGCTCTGGCTGTGTCCCGTTGGCGTCGCGGATCTCGATGCGGACCTCGCACTGAGAGAACAGCTTCTTCTCGACGAAATATGGACGATAGGTGCATCTTAGCGGTTTTGTAGTGGAACGAACTAGGCTGTGTACTAGGACGTTAGTGAGGAGGCGACGGTGGCTGAGTTGACAGAAGGAACTGCCCGGGTAAAGCGAGGGCTGGCGGAGATGTTGCGTGGTGGCGTGATCATGGACGTCGTCAATGCAGAACAGGCAAAGATCGCTGAGGATGCCGGAGCTGTGGCGGTTATGGCCCTTGAACGTGTGCCGGCCGATATTAGGCGTGATGGGGGAGTCGCTCGCATGAGTGATCCGTCATTGATCCGCGAGATCCAAGACACGGTAACGATTCCAGTAATGGCCAAGGTACGCATTGGACATTTTGCTGAGGCACAGATCCTTGAGGCGATGGAGGTTGACTACATCGATGAGAGTGAGGTGCTAACCCCAGCTGATGAGAGTTACCACGTTGATAAGTGGGCCTTTCAGGTGCCATTCGTGTGTGGAGCCACCAACCTGGGAGAGGCGCTACGACGTATATCAGAGGGTGCAGCATTGATCCGGTCAAAAGGTGAGGCCGGTACCGGTAATGTAGTTGAGGCGGTGCGCCACCTACGATCTATCACCTCTGACCTCCGTGCGATTGCCGCCGCATCAGAACAAGAGTTGTATGGATGGGCGAAGAAGCTTGCTGCACCCTATGAGCTTGTCGCCGAGATCCACGCCAACGGAGGGCATCTTCCGGTTCCGCTTTTCTGCGCTGGTGGGATAGCAACGCCTGCCGATGCGAGCCTGGTGATGCAACTAGGGGCAGAGGCGAACTTCGTAGGCTCAGGAATTTTCAAGAGCGGCGACCCGGCCAAGCGTGCTCGTGCAATCGTTGAGGCCACAACACACTATCAAGATGCCAAGACGCTTATCCGCGTCTCGGAGAATCTTGGTGAAGCTATGGTTGGCATCGAGATGGATGATCTTGATCAGCATCTGGCTGATCGCGGCTGGTAAGAGGGTCCGTCTTTGATCCGAATCGGAGTCGTCGCCCTCCAGGGTGATTTCCGCGAGCATCTCAATATGCTGGCCCTACTCGGTTGGCAGGGCATTGCGGTTAAGGAGCCTGGCCAACTTGAAGGGCTCGACGGCTTGATATTGCCTGGTGGGGAGTCAACAACCCAGTGTCTACTGCTAGAAGCTAGCGACATGCGAGTCCCAATAGGGGCAGAGATTCATGCTGGCCTTCCTGTTCTTGGCACCTGTGCTGGGTTGATCATGCTCGCTCGAGCAGTCGTTGGTGGTCGCTCAGATCAATGGAGTTTTGAGGCTCTAGATGTCGCGGTGATGCGCAATGGATTTGGCCGTCAGGTTCGTTCATTTGAGGCGGATCTAGCTGTTCAAGGGCTTGACGAGAGGATGCGTGCTGTGTTTATCAGAGCTCCTGCTATCACTGAGGTTGGTGAGAAGGTGACCACGCTCGCCTCGGTCGGCTATCGGTTTGCCGACGGTAGTACTCGTGATGTGCCAGCTGTGGTCGCTGAGGGATCTATAGTAGCTACTTCATTTCATCCGGAGATATCTAAAGATCCTCGCTTGCACGAGTTGGCTTTTCGTCGTTAGGCCAATCGGCTTTGGTCTGCTATCGTGAGTAGGTTGGTATGAAGAGAGGTATGTCATGTCGGGTCACTCCAAGTGGGCGACTATCAAGCACAAGAAGGGTGCACAGGATAAAGCTCGCGGCAAGCTCTTCGCGAAGTTAATTCGCCAAATAGAGGTAGCAGCGCGTGAGGGTGGTGGCGACCAAGGGTCAAACGCCAACCTTCGAGGCATGGTGCAAAAGGCTCGCGATAACTCGGTGCCGGTAGCGACTATTGATCGGGCAATCAAGCGTGGGACCGGTGAACTCGAAGGAGTCCGCTATGAAGCCATAACCTACGAAGGCTACGGACCTGGTGGAGTGGCGGTAATGGTTGAGTGTCTTAGTGATAATCGAAACCGTACCGGTGCGGATGTGCGCTCTGCATTTTCGAAGTCGGGTGGTTCTTTGGCTGAACCTGGGGCAGTCTCCTGGCAGTTTTCACGGAAAGTTGTCATAGTCGTAGCCGGAGATGTTCCCGAGGAGGAGCTGATGCTAGCTGTTCTCAATGCAGGTGGTGAGGATCTCACGCGTGTCGATGAGGATTGGCAGATCACTGCTCCACCCAATACGTTGACCGAGTTGAAGTCGGCGCTAGAGGGCGAGGGTTATACGATTCGTTCTGCAGAGGTAGAGTTAGTCCCGCAATCGACACTAGCGATTGACGACGCTGGCGAAGCGAGAAAGGTGCTTCGACTTGTCGATGCGCTTGAGGATCTCGATGACGTCCAAAACGTTATTGCCAATTTTGACATACCTGATGAGTTCTTCGAGGAGCTAGACGACTAGGTGCCCGAGTTGCAGGTGGGTGATCTCGCTCCAGAGTTCAGTCTGATCGGTACCGGCGGCCGGCCCTACCGGGTTCGGGAGTTTGCAGGCAATCCGATAGTGCTCGCCTTCTACCCCGATGATTTTTCGCCTGTTTGCACCACCCAGCTTCGTGCCTACTCCGCCAGCATCGACGACTTCACACAACTCGGTGCAGTGATGCTTGGTATCTCGCCGCAGTCGTTGGTGTCTCACGAGTCGTTCACCGAGCGGTTGGGAATCCGTTTCCCACTACTGTGCGATGAGGATCGCTCTGTTGCGAGAAACTATGGAGTGTTGGGACCGCTTGGGTTCTATCGCAGATCTGTGTTCGTGCTCGACCGTGGGCAGCGCATCAGCTATTGCCACGTGTCGCGAGCTGGTCTAACCTTCCGTAGCTCTGACGAGCTATTGCGTGCAGTCCAAGAGGCTATCGATGGTTCAGTTGACGGGCCGCCTAGGCGCGGATAGCTGAGGTATCGGATTATCGATCATATGTATTAGTTTGGTAGCATGCTAGCTTCGACAGGTGTGCAGAAGGTGATTGAGTCCGTGAGTACGGAGACGGCTAACGTGTTGCCTCTGCGGACTTCTGCGAGGCGGCTGGGATGACAGTAGTGCTTGGAGTTGACCCTGGCTTGAAACGAGTCGGCTACTCGGTGCTAGAGCAGACTAATTCGGGTATTGGTCTTCGATGCGCGGGGTTGATCGCTACTGATCCCACGGTTCCGCTTGGTGAGCGCCTTGCAGATATCTTTGGCTCAGTTGACGATATTATTCGTGAGTACCGACCCTCACAACTGGTCTTGGAACGGATTCTGTTCGCAAAGAATGTGACCTCGGCACTTCTGGTAGCGCAGGCCGTTGGGGTTATCAAGCTGGCAGGCGCTCGCCATGGTTTGGAGGCCAGCGAGATCGGTGCAAACCAGGTTAAACTCGCGCTCTCTGGCGATGGCCATGCATCCAAGGCGCAGATGAAGAAGATGGTGGTGCTTTTGTTGGGACTGCATAGGGCGCCGGAGCCAGCGGATGTGTCTGATGCTATCGCTATTGCGTATGCACATCTTTCCGGTGATTGGAGTAGATCATGATAGGTTTTTTGGCCGGTATTGTGCAAGGTATTGCTCCTCCTTGTGTGGTTGTGCGAGTTGGCGGTATTGGCTATGAGGTTGCACTGTCGACCGCACAGCTATCCCGTTTGACCCCTGGGGATGACATCGAACTCTCGATCCGCACTATCGTTCGAGCCGACGCGATCACCCTCTACGGTTTCGCTGATACACTCGAACGATCGCTATTTGACGAGCTCCTCAAGGTCCAAGGTGTGGGACCAAGTGTGGCCCTTGGCATGCTGTCCGCTCTTGGGGTTCAGGGGTGTTATGAAGCTGTCGCAAGCGAGGATCTAACACTGTTGAAGAGCGCGCCGGGAGTTGGCGAGAAGACGGCGCGGCGTATTATCGTCGATCTTGGTGCTGCTGCGCGACGATCAGGAGTCCCTCTTGCTGCTATGGCAGCTCGTTCTGAGGTGCGAGAGGCGTTGCTCGGACTCGGCTTTCGTGCGAGCGAGTGTGAGCCGGTGCTCAGTCGCATCCCCGCCGATCTCGGCCTTGAGGATGCGCTCAAGTGGTCATTGAAGGAGTTGCGAAATTGAGTCCACGTAGAGAGGTGCTAGGAGGTGACCTTCGCAGCGAGGTCAATGTTGAGAAGAATTTAATCGATACCTACGATGCGCAGGTTGATTCGGCGCTTCGACCCTCCCTTCTCGATGAATTTGTCGGGCAGAGCGAGCTCAAGTCGCAACTTCGTGTCGTCTTACAGGCAGCGGAGTCGCGTGGCGAACCACCAGACCATCTGCTGTTTGCAGGTCCACCAGGTCTTGGTAAGACGTCGCTCGCCTTTATCGTCGCCGAGGAGCTTGGACGAGGGATCAGGGTTACCTCGGGGCCAGCGCTTGGCCGCGTTGGAGATCTAGCTGCTTTACTGTCTGACCTTAAGGCCGGTGATGTACTCTTCATCGATGAGATCCATCGCCTCCCTCGACCGGTGGAGGAACTTCTATATATTGCGATGGAGGATTTTCGGCTGGATGTGGTGATCGGAAAGGGACCAGGTGCCAGGACATTGCGGCTTGAGATACCTCGGTTTACACTGGTCGGGGCTACGACTCGTTCGGGAATGGTGTCTGGTCCCCTTAGGGACCGCTTTGGCTATTCGTATCGACTCGACTATTACGGGGATGAGGAGTTGCGCAAGGTCGTATTGCGTTCTGCGAAATTGATGCACATGCAGCTGACCCAGGCTGCTGCTGATGAGATAGCATCACGTTCTCGAGGCACGCCACGACTCGCCAACCGACACCTTCGACGTGTACGTGACTACGCAGAGGTGGAGGGTATTGCAAAGATCACCGACGAGCTTGCTTCAGATGCATTGGCACTGTTTGGCGTTGACAAACTGGGGCTTGACAAGGTAGATCTCGAGATTTTGCGGGTGTTGTGTGAGCGTTTCACCGGTCGGCCGGTCGGTTTGAGCTCGATCGCCGTAAGCGTACATGAAGATGCTGGCACTCTAGAGGAGGTCTATGAGCCCTTCCTCATCCAACGAGGCCTTTTGTTGCGAACCCAGCGTGGGCGACTCGCAACCGAACGTGCCTATCATCACCTCGGTTATCCACCGCCATCCCCGGAGGGCCAAAATGTCTAACTTGGAAGGTACGCTGCTGTTGCCGCTTTGCACTTCTTAACGTGGTCTTGGCGGCATCCATGTTGCGAGGCTAGTTCTTAATGGGGTAACAGACACAGAGGCATTCATCCTCGTGTGCGCACCCTGGCAGGTAGGGGCTATGACGTCTCTACGCTCCGCACGGCTGTGCCTCATAAACCGGGTATACGAGAATCACCATCACCTATTCGGGGCTGTCCACCAACGGGAACAAGGAGGACTCGGTTCGCCGGGTGGCTCTTCTAGACAGTTGTCACGAGACTTCGGCCTTGCCGCTGCGACCAGGAAGACCTTCGAAATATGTCTCGTCCATGAGCGGATGAGGAGATGACGGGTTGTGTTAACGAGATGCATTTGTAAGCCGAGTGAGGAGCACGCCCAAGCTACGAAGCACTCCCGACGGACTCGAAGGAGCGAGGTTGGCTCCTTGTTTGTATCGCAAGTGCTGCGAGGACCCGGTTGATCGGGATCCCAGGGCGAAGTTTGACCACCACGATATTAGCGAGGAACCCAGCCGACTGCCTGCCCTTTGGGACTGCCATCGCTAGTGGCGCGCCAGCTGACCCACTTGGTGTTGAAGGGCTTCAAGAGTTACTGTTGAAGGGTTTCAGAAGATCAGCGAATGTGTGCAGTAGATGCAAGGTCGTCTCATGTGTACGGATATGTCGATAGTGGAAAAACAAGCGTGCTTAGCTAGTGCGACAGTACTTTCGAGTCCTGCTGTGACTGTCTAGTCACTGTGCGAAGTGCACCTGGCGATATCCCGAGTAGATATTTTACCTGGCGTGTCATGGTGGCTTGGTCGTAAAATCCACAGGTTAGTGCGATGTCGACCAGGGGGATTGTGCTGTGAACGACTCGATGAAAGGCCTCCTCGACTCGCACGCGCATAATTAGTTGCTGGGGTGATAAGCCCAGTAGACGTTGCATCCGGCGCCCGAGTAGTTCGGGACTCATTTTTGCATTTACGGCTAGCTCGGCGACTGTGAGAGGTTCTCCAAAGTGCTCGTGTACATAGACAATTATGCTCTCGAGTTCGGATATTCCCGCCCGATCCACCGGTGACTGCTCGTCTACCGACGCCGCTGCTATGGCTTTTGGTGATCCATCCGTTCCAACTAGCAGGCTTTTATTGGTGACATACCAGCCGAGTTTGCCATCCGGTCGGGTGACGAGTTCGAGTTGACGGAGCATCGGTCGAGCGCTTTGCAATAGAGCGGCATCTTGTGCCTCGTAGGACGCCGCGAGTTCAGGAGCGAACAGATCGGCTGCCCGCTTGCCGCGCACCGCAGCGGGTGACTTGCACGATGCCCGTTCGGCGAAGGCCTGATTCGCGACCATATAGCGACCGTCTATTCCCTTCAGGCTAAACATGACATGGGGCAGACCCTCAAAGAGACTCATGAGCGGATCGGCCATAAGTGGCAACATTCAAGAGATTGTATTACAGTCCGGGCCTTTTGGGGCAGATCGGCACAAGACAGTGGGTTAAATTCCGGACATAATAATACAGGAAGCAGTTAGTCAGCGTCGCTAAGCGCCGCCTAGTTTCTCAACGGGAGTGTATGTGATGCTACAAGATGACACCGAGACGATCGATCAAGTCGAGCGTCTCGCCAGCGAGCTTCTTGCCTCTGCCAACAGCGGTCAAGGTTTTATCGAACGACTTCGTAGCGCCCGTATCTCACGCCTTCTCGACGATCCGGAGGGGCTTGACTTTATCCTGGCGCTCACCGACGAGGTTCTACGAATCCGCAATCCTAAGAGGGTGGCTCGTCATCTAGTCGAGCTGGTCCACTCTAGCTCCAAGCCCGCCTTTCTTGGTCGATTTGACGCTCTGGCGCTTGGCGTTGGGACCGCACTGGCACCCTATCTCCCCGAGGTTGTGCTTCCACTGGTCCGGAGGCGGGTTCGTGCTGAGTTTGGTGGCGTAGTTCTGCCATCCGAGGAGCGAGCCTTGACTCGCCATATCGCGCGACGACGCCGTCAGGGTATTCGCCTCAACATGAACGTTCTTGGAGAGGCGGTTCTCGGTGAGGACGAAGCTAGTCGACGTTTTGACGCTGTCCTCGGTCAGCTTTCTCGAAATGATGTGGACTACGTCTCGGTAAAAATATCCTCGATCTGCTCGCAGATTAATGTACTTGCCTTTGAAGAGGAGGTCGACAGGATCACCACCCGACTTCGTGAACTCTATGATGTGGCCGCTCAGTACCACCCTTCGAAGTTTGTGAACTTGGATATGGAGGAGTACCGGGATCTTGGTCTCACTTTTGCGGCATTTCGTAAAGTCCTCGATGAGCCAGCCTATGTCGGCTTGAACGCCGGTATCGTTCTTCAAGCCTATATTCCGGACTCATTAATCGTGATGAAAGAGCTGTGTGAATGGGCTCGCTCTCGCTACGAGCGAGGTGGAGGATTCATCAAGGTGCGTATCGTGAAGGGTGCGAATCTGGCCATGGAGCAGGTAGAAGCGGAGCTTCATGGATGGCCTCAAGCCCCATTTTCTACGAAGGTTGAGTCGGATGCCAACTACAAGCGGATGCTTGATGTCGCACTTGACCCTGCAAACGCTGGTGCGGTGAAGGTTGGGGTAGCGAGTCATAATCTCTTCGAAGTGGCGTGGGCGTTGGTGCAAAGGGAGCGCTACAACGCCAGTGATCGTGTGGAAATTGAGATGTTGGAAGGGATGGCGAACTCAACGGCATTGGCGGTTCGTCGGGTAGCTGGCAAGATGCTGCTTTACGCTCCAATCGCACGCCGTTCCGATAATGAGTCAGCGATTGCCTACCTTGTACGCCGCTTCGACGAGAATACTGGACCGGAGAACTTCCTGCGTAATCAGTTTGGGCTCTCAGTTGGATCGCAAGCGTGGGAAATGGAGCGTAACAGATTCCGGGAGTCGGTTGTCGGACGCCTTGAGCAGATCCCGCCTACCTACCGCATCCAAGACCGAAATCATGAGCAGGTGATCTCATCCTCTTCGGACTCGGCGTTTGTCAATGAACCCGATACCGATTTCTCGATCGCTGCGAACAGGCGTTGGATACAAGGTCAGCTCCAAGCGTGGCGTGAACGTCCGATGTTCACTGTGCCGGTGATTGCGGCAGGAGAGACTGTAACTACGCCAGCTGAGGGGGTAGGGATCGACCCATCCGATCCAGAGCGACCGATCTATGAGTGGGTTCAAGCCGATGTCGCGACGGTGGATGCAGCGGTCGAAGCTTCAGCCGATGCTGGCAAGCTTTGGCAGTCGACAACTTTGGCTGAACGCAAGGCTGTGCTTTTCCAGGTGGCTGCCGCTCTTTCGGCGGCCCGAGGTCAGTTGGTAGCCTGTATGAGTTACGATGGTGGGAAAACCGTGGCAGAGGCCGATACCGAGGTATCTGAGGCTGTCGACTACGCCCGCTGGTATGCCTTGAATACCGATCAACTTGTTCGTCTCGAGTCCGATGGAATCAGTTTCCGACCCTATGGGACGGTTGTAGTTGCATCCCCTTGGAACTTTCCGCTCGCCATTGCCGCCGGTGGTGTTCTATCTTCTTTAGCAGCTGGCAGTGCGGTAATTCTTAAACCTGCCCCAGAGACCGTCGCTACCGGGTGGCTTTTCGCAGAGGCATGCTGGGCAGGGGGCGTCCCTCGTGATGTCTTGCAGTTCGTTCCTTGCGCTGACGACGACGCTGGTCGTCGGCTTATCACCCATCCGGGGGTCGATGCCGTTATTTTGACCGGTGCTTGGGCTACAGCTCGTATGTTTCTGGGGTGGCGCCCGGATCTTCGACTCCATGCAGAGACCAGTGGCAAGAATGCACTCGTAATTACTGCGGCCGCAGACTTAGACGCTGCAGTAGCTGATCTCGTTCGCTCCGCCTTTGGCCACGCTGGCCAGAAGTGCTCCGCGGCCAGCCTCGGCATTATAGAGGCATCGGTCTATGACGACCCTAGATTCCGTCGTCAGCTTAGCGATGCGGTACGCACCCTTGTTCCCGGCCCGAGTTGGAATCCCAGAACCACGATGGGTCCCCTTATCCGTCCACCGGAAGGTGCACTAGACGCGGCTTTGCACGGTCTCGATCCTGGTGAGAGTTGGCTGGTGGAGCCGGTTCAGGTGGGGAATAGTTCATACCTGTGGTCGCCGGGCGTGAAGCTTGGCGTGCAGCCAGGATCGTCGTTTCATCTGACCGAGTGTTTCGGCCCGGTTCTCGGGTTGATGCGCGCCGCCGACCTCGATCAGGCGATCGCCTGGCAGAATCAAACCGAGTACGGACTCACAGCTGGTCTACACTCTCTTGACCCTCTGGAGATCGCCAAGTGGCGCGACAGCGTGGAGGCTGGGAACCTCTATGTGAATCGATCCATCACAGGCGCTATCGTCCGTCGCCAGCCTTTTGGAGGATGGAAGCGCTCTTCATTCGGACCCGGTGCTAAGGCCGGTGGGCCAAACTACGTCAGCACTCTGGGAACCTGGCAGGTGGCAGCCGCTAGATCTGATGACCCCGAAGCCTTCGTCCAGAGCGTTACTCGGCTATGGAACGACGAACTATGCATAGGAATCGATCCAAGTGAACTCAAAGCGGAGGCCAACGTCTTTCGCTATCGACGCTTGCCGTCGGTGTTGGTGCGTGTTGGACCGCAGGTGAGCGATGACGACCTCGCCCTTGTGCTTGGGGCAGCTGCGGCAATTGGAGTGCCCGTTCAGGTCTCAAGCCTAAACAGTCGGCCCAAGTGTGCTGTATCGGTGATCGTCGAAGATGACGACACCTTCGAAAGAAGGCTACAGACGTTGCGTGTTGCTAAAGTCCGTTTTCTTGGATCTGTCGATGATAAGCTTAGGCTTGCGACCATCGACGCGGGGCTCAGTGTCGATGACGTTCCCTTCGTCCGTCATCCTCGTCTTGAAGCGTTGCACTGGGTTCGTGAGCAGGCTTTGAGCGAGACTCGACACCGCTACGGCAACATCACCGATCGACGACCCGGCCCCAGTACTCCTCGTCCGTTGACACCCAAGCGATTATGATAGCCCTGAGCCTGAGGTATTCGAAAAAGTTGTGTATGACCTACCGATGAGCGCGGAGGAAAAAGCTTGAGGTGAGTGACCTGGTTGGGTGCAGATCTCCGTACTGGTTCGTTAGTACGGAAGGGCAACGATCAGGGAGGATATCGCAGCTGACCATGATAACCCCTGACTTCTCGGGTAAGCCCAGCTACACCGCAACTGATGCGGTAACCGAGCTGTTGCGCGTTCATGGGAAGGCATCTGATCGCTCCCGCTCTCGAACTCGAGGTGACCCAAGTGCTAGCAGATCTCAAAAGCACAGGTAGGGACGTAGTGCGCAACGACTACCTGCCGGAACATTCGGTCACTACCGCGATCGCTGACGAGCGAGGTTGAGGTACCAAGAATCCGCTCTCGTGACGGCAATGGGTCGATCAACTTCTCATCCAAACTCATTCCTCCCTACCTACGCAGATCCAAGTCCATCGACGCCTGGGTCGCCTATGCCTACCTGAAGGGAATCTCAGAATGCGATAAAGCCTAAGTTCTTAAAGCTTGTCCAAGGCGAGCGAGCCAAGAAGCTGACACCCAATCGTTGACAATGGGGCATCGTCTCCTCCCTCAAAGTCGAGTGGAAGACCAAGTTCGACGAGTGCCAAGAAGCGTGGCCTCTCTAGAGATACCTTCTCCTACATTTACGCCGACGGCATCTACCAAGAGATCAGAGGGGATAATCGAGAAGCTCTGCGTGCTAGTCGTCATCGGAGTCGATGACCAGGGGAGGAAACACCTCCTGGCCTTGGAAATTCGAACGAGAGAGTCCACCCAATCCTGGCGAGAGGTCCTCATCGATCTAAAGAGTAGAGGAATGAACGAACCCTTGCTCGCCATTGGAGATGGTGCTTTTGGTTTCTGACATCTAAGTGGGAATCACACCCGATTGCTGAACCGGTTATCAACTGACACCCAAACTGGTTCCGATCGCAGATTTAGAATGGTTCGCACGCAATCTTTGTGCATATCTCAATGGAAAGCCGGAACGTCATAGTAGATGCTTTGACTATCGCTCAACGGCTGAGACTCCAAGCAAACCACGACAACCCAAGTTGGACGTGGAAGATGGACAACCATGGACTAGCCTCGGTTCTGTCCCTGTGGATAAGGCAGAACACAAAGGCGACTGGAGAGCGAAAACAAGAGAGGCGTAACTAAACGTATACGTATTTTGGAGTGGCAAGTCTCGCCTGTCAGGGCGGAGGGTGCGCGCGCTCATTCGATAGGAGCCGAGAGCTGTATAGGCGTCGCGGGCGCTGCTGGATCATGGATGGCTGGAATCAGCCGTAGCATCGCAATGTTGGTCTGAAGTGGACAGCTGGAGAGTGGGCGGAATTCTTGCTCGCGTCTTGTTCTGCTAGCCTAGAGAAGAAGTTTGCATGAGGAGAAGGCATGAGAAGATATCGGTGTACGAATTGCGGGAATGTTACCCGGTTCGACGTCACCTCGGTGGTGCGTAGCCGTTGTTTTTACCATTACAGCGTGGCTGGTGATCTTGAGATCGAGGAGCCCGAAGAGCTCTCGAGGGTGGTGGAGGAGGTGTCTTGTCGATGGTGTGCTACGCCAAAGTTCGTCGAGATCGTTGCCGAGGAGCCTCAACATACCGTTAGCGAGGCATGATGAGCGACGTAGTTGATGAGCCAACCCAACCAGCCAGAGTGCGTCGACCAGCACCGGCGTGGCAATCCGGCGAGGTGGTCGAGGTGGTCGTCGAGACCCCTGAGACGAGTAGCTTACGCATCCTGTTGCCACAGCCTGAGCCGTTTGTGCCTGGACAGTACTATAACATCCGTATCCCTGTGGAGGGTAGGCCACGGCCAATTCAACGTGCCTATTCGGTCGGGTCGAGTCCGCACCCACGCTTCGATGTCATCGAAGTAGGGGTTAAGGAGATGGAGGGCGGTTTGGTCTCGCCGGTTTTGGTTCGCCAGAGACCGGTTGGGTCGATTCTCGAGGTTCGTGGCCCCTATGGTGCTTTCACCTGGACTGAGGAAGATGGTGGTCCAGTGCTGCTTGTTGGTGCAGGATCGGGCGTGGTTCCGTTGATGGCGATGATACGTTATCAGGTTTCCAAGGGCACCACGATACCGATGCACCTCGTCTTCAGTTCGAAGTCTGCTGAGTACGTCATCTATCGCGAAGAACTCGTTGAGCTGACACAGCAGCACTCATGGCTGAGGGTTACCCATACATTTACTCGTGATGCTATAGATCCTCTAGCTCGTTACCATCGTCGGATAGACAAGGAGATGGTGGGCGATGTTTTTCTCGAAACCTCCCCAAGGCTCGCGTATCTTTGCGGACCCCCGGATATGGTCGACGATTGTGAGCGTTCACTTCTTGAATTGGGCATGGAGCCGACCGGGATAAAAACTGAGAAATACGACTGATGCTGCTGATAGACCGGCCGATCTTCCATCGTGATGGACGTCGATTCGCCCATTTGATCAGCGACTTGTCGTTGGACGAGCTCCATGACGGTGCGCGTAGGCTCGGTCTAGACCGTAGCTTCCATCGTGATCATTATGACATTCCTGAGGAGTATGTAGGCGAAGTACTCGCTGCAGGTGTGCACCAAGTCGATCCACGCGAGATTGTGCATGCACTTCGCCGGGCTGGTCTTCGTGCCTCTCGACTGCAAAGATGAGTGAACTCGAACGTAAGTTTGAGCGGTTATTGATTGACAAAGGAGTGGTGGCCGCTGGTTCAGGTGCCGTTGTTCCTTTGCATTTCGATGCTCAACAAAGTCGGCTTCGAATCGCTGCCGGCTTTGTTGATCCAGCCCATTTCACCTATCGCAATCCGGAGCGAGCGGCTGTCGTTGCAAGGGCGTTCCCTTGGAGCCACGGGTACGTCTCCGTAGCAGTGTCTTATGCAACCACTCGCGACGCTGAGACTCAGGTAGCGGGATATGCCTACAATCGCAGTTATGAAGACCTACGCGAGGTACTGGCGGTCGCTGTGGCCTATTTGCGTGAATCTGGGTTGCGGGCAGCGTCGCTCTTTGATTCGAATCAGGCTTTTGATAAGGGTTTAGCGCGCAGGGCCGGGATCGGGTTAGTGGGACGGCATACCATGGTGATGGTTCCGAAGGCTGGGTCGCGTGTTGTGCTCGGATCTATATTTACAGAACGGCTACTCAGTGTCAGTGTCGGAAGACGATTTCGCAGCGATCCCTGTCGCAACTGTCGTCGCTGCGTGGATGCCTGCCCTACCGGAGCGATCCGTTTGCCGGGGACGCTCGTCGCTGAGCACTGTATAGCTAGTATCCTCCAACAAGATTCATGGTCACCAGTAGACCGTCAACTGGTAGGTGCGCGAGTCTATGGATGCGACAGTTGTATCGATTCATGCCCAATCGGCTGGCCGAGTCGAGAGGAGTCGGCTCCAGCACCGCTGGTACGTTGGCTTACAGCGGGTGACCAGGAGCTTCTAGAGGAGGTCGGACATTGGTACATACCCCGACGTGACCCCTTCTATGTTCGTCGCAACGTGGCCAACGCACTCGGGAACCGTGGATCGCTCACTCGTGATGAGCGGCGTGCGCTCGCACTCCTCTGCGTTAGAAGTCAGACACGTGAGCGGATCGAAGGGTTGCGATCGCTGCTCAGAGTGCGCTGGGGTCGATGATGCGCCACGTACTGATCACCAATGATTTTTTGCCCAAGGTTGGCGGCATCCAAGCCTATCTAGGAGAGATCTATAGTCGCCTGGATCCGGAGTCATTTTTGGTGATCACTACTCGGGTCCCGGGATGCGAAGAGTTCGATCGTGGTTTCGGTGCTCCTATCGTGCGACTTGGGAAGCGTCTCTTGCCAACACCGGCTACAGTTCGCGACCTCGCTGGCCCGATCGCAGACTTCTCCCCAGACCTGCTGGTGTATGACCCTATCGTCCCGATTGGAGTGGCTCGAGATGCCTTCGAGATCCCGTACGCGCTCATAGCCCACGGCGCCGAGGTGCGAGTGCCAGCATATTTGCCAGTTCTACGTGCCCAGTTGCGCCGCACGATTCAGGGCTCTCGTGGCGTGATTGCTGCCGGTGGATACCCAGCCGAGGAGGTTCGAAAACTGGTGCCTGATGCGAGGGTCGTGGTGGTGCCTCCCGGGATCGATCGTGGCCGGTTTTGTGAGGCTGACGATAGCACACGAGCTAGCCTTCGGCGTAGGTGGATGCAGGATCCGGGACGTAAGCTGGTGTTGTTCGTCTCTCGTTTGGTGCCTCGGAAAGGGGCAGACACGCTATTGCGAGCGCTGGCAGCTGCTGGGCCAATGCAGGGCCTAGAGATACATATTGTCGGTGATGGACGCGATAGGCGACGCCTTAACCGGCTGGCTATGGCTGTTTCGAACCCAGTAGTGTTTCATGGCCGCCTCGACGAACGGGCCAAGATCGAACTCTACCAGGCGGCGGACGTGTTTGTTTTTCCAGCACGCGATCGCTGGCTCGGAGTTGAACAGGAGGGGTTCGGAATCGTGATCCTGGAGGCGCAGGCGTGCGGAACGCCTGCCATCGTTGGCGCATCTGGTGGCACCCCGGAGGCGCTGGTACCCTCCAGTGGGCAGCTCTTGAGGAGAGGAGACCCAGCGGAGTTGGCGGCCGTGTTGCGTAGAGTTATTGCGGATTCTACCCAACTTGGCAGCGCTCGTCGAGCGACAAGCGCATACGTACGTGAACATTTTGACTATGATCAGCTGAGTAAGGCATATGAATCTGCATTGTGCGCTTTGGTCAATGGGTAGAGGAGGTAGCGATGGATGTCACATCGGACTCGAAAGAGATCCCAGCGAGCATAGAGTCCTGTTTCGAGGCTGTCATTGATGTAGAGAGCTATCCAACGTGGGCATCTGACGTGCGAAGCGTACAGGTGGTCGATCGTGACGACCTTGAGCGACCGCTTAGAGTCGCGTTCCGTACTGGAGCTTTCGGACGTAGTGCCTCTTACACGTTGCTCTATGACTACTCCGATGCGCCTCATTCGGTAAGTTGGAGCCAAGTCGCTGGTGATATCACTTCGCGAATGGATGGTCGCTACACCTTCGAACAGGGAGCCAATGAGTCCACCCATGTTACCTATGAACTTTTAGCAGAGCTCGTCGTTCCTTTGCCATCCTTTGTGAAGCGCCGGGCTGAGGTGAAGATCATTCGGACTGCGCTTGATGATCTAGCGGAGCGAGTACGCTCCCGTTCCACAGGCCAGCTTGCTGATGGGAGCCATAGCTAGCCCACTGTTCCGGCTCGTAGTGTCGCCTCCATGAAGTTGGAGTGCTTCGTCTGGCTGTAATCGCTGAGGGATGTGGTGATACGTCCATGGATGCGAAAGCTGATCTTGAGATGTCTCGTTTCGATAACCGGCCACCAGCAAGGTCAGAGGCTAGCGGTACGAACTCGTCCGTGGTGTCTTTGCGAGCGCCGATGCTACCTGATCGAGGGCGACTTTAAACTCTACTGTGGGTTCGCTAAGAGTAAAGCGGAACTGGTTGGAAGCTGTAGCTGGCGTGGCATAGAAACTTGCTCCGGGTGCAACTCGAATGTGGTGATGGGTGAGTTGGAGTAACGCAGATAACGAGTCTGGTGAGTCTACCCAAACGTTTATCCCTGAACCGGTTGGGGCGATTCGGAAGAGGTCTGCCACTGCCGCTCGACGTTGTGCATACGCATGCTGTGCCTCTAGGATAAGGTCGCTGGTGGCTGGGTTGTTGAGCATCTGATTCAGGGTAGCTTGCAGGAGCTTGGATGACCAGGATGGTCCAAGCGTGCGTCGACGGTTGAGCTCGTCGACAAGGTCGCGGTGGGCAAATAAAGCGGCGAGCCGAAGATCGGGCCCATGCGACTTGGAGAAGCTAAGTATGTAGGCGACCTGTGTGCCAAGAGTCTCGGCCATGGTCCAGAGAGATTCAGTGCACAGAAGACCTGAGTGGTCGTCCTCGACGACGAGCACCTCCGGGTATTGCCCCACGACGTTAGCGATCTCTCTAGCACGCGATTCCGAGAGTGAATAGCCGGTCGGGTTTTGTGATCTTGGTTGGAGGAGAACGACGCCAACACCACCTTTGGCGAGTTCGACTCGCAGCCCATCGGCACTCATCCCCTCGTGGTCAATCGCCACCGACCTTATCTCTAGTCCATGGCGTTCAACGAGGTCATAGAGCGCAGGGAAGTTAGGTTCTTCGAGGACGACGGCACGCTGGTGGGAAGGGATGGTGCCGAGGAGGCGATCGACGGCGTCAAGCGCTCCATCGACGATGGTGAGGTCGAAGTCAGAACCCCCAAGACGACTAGGTACAAGGGTGCCGAGGGTCTCGCCAAGAGGAGAGTAGACAGGTGGGTCGAGGTACGAGGAGATTGCTGAGCTAGGGAGATCGATGATGGTCGTGATTGGGTTTGGGAGTAGGCGTGGATCCGGCACACCGGAGGCGAAGTCAAGACTATAACTCTGCTGGTCCTCGTAGAAGTGCCATCGAGGGTTTGTTGGAACTGATCTAGTGAACTCTGTCACAAAGCTTCCCCTACGCCCATGCGAACTCAAGAGCCCAAGCTGTGCCAGGTGTGACCATGCTGATGCCACCGTCGTTGGAGAGACTCCCAGATATTCGGCAAGTTGACGTATGGATGGTAGCCGGTCACCTGAGCTCAACTGACCCTCCTTGGTCAACTGTACGAAGGCTTCGGTAAGGCCGCGCATGCCACTTCGATTGACGGTGTCAGCGATCATCTGACAGATTTCATCGGTGGTGTGGTAGGAGACTCTCTCATTCATCGAAGTTGAGTTTAGTCGAAGACTATTAATGTTTGGTACATTAAATCCCGTTTGGGTCATACAAAGTTGGCTAACATAGGGGAGTCAGACTCGAGTAAAGGAGAGACAGAATGCCAGATAGTCTTCTGCAGCGCCATCGCGCGGTGTTGCCAACATGGATTTCGTTATATTACGACGATCCGATTCAAATCGTTCGTGGCGATGGTAGATACGTTTTTGATGCTAACGGTCAGAGATATCTTGATTTCTTCGGTGGTATCTTGACGACCATGGTTGGTCACGCGATACCAGAGGTCGTGGATGCCATAGCTAATCAGGCGGGTCGCATTATTCACAGCTCCACGCTTTACTTGATAGAACCAATGATTGAACTCGCTGAACGACTAGCTGCCCGATCAGGTATACCCGATGCCAAGGTCTTCTTTACGACCTCAGGCACCGAGGCCAATGATGCCGCTTTGCTGTTAGCCTCGACCTATCGACGCTCGAATCAGGTGATCGCGATAAAGAACAGTTATCATGGACGATCCTTCACTCAGATCTCAGTAACAGGTAACCGCAACTGGTCACCTTCGTCGTACTCGCCTCTATCTGTGAGTTGGCTACAAGGAGGATCTCGACTTCGAGGGCCACTCGCAGGTCTTTCAGATGAAGAGTATGTCGCTCGTGGCAAGGCGGATCTAGAAGATGTGCTGATGACGACCACTAGCGGAGATGTCGCTGCGATTATTGCAGAGCCAATCCAGGGCGTTGGCGGTTTCTGTCTTCCACCCGATGGGTACTTCGGCCAGCTTCAGGAGATCCTGGCGCCACACGGCATTCTCTATATATCAGACGAGGTCCAGACCGGATTTGGACGCACTGGTGAGCATTTTTGGGGCTATGAGGCTCAAGGCGTGCAGCCGGATATGATCACCTTCGCCAAGGGTGTGGGCAACGGTATGGCACTCGCCGGTGTTATCGCTCGTGCCGAGATTATGGATTCGCTTGGCGCCAGCTCGATCTCTACCTTCGGCGGTTCGCCGGTCGCTGCGAGTGCGGGTGTCGCAACCTTTGACTATCTGATGAAGCACGATCTCCAACAGAATGCACTGTTGCGTGGCGCCGAACTCCGCCGTGCTCTCGAGGAGGCTGCGTCTCACAATTCTTCCATTGGTGAAGTACGTGGCAAGGGCTTAATGCTCGGAGTAGAGTTCGTCGAGGGGGCTGGCAAGGATCCGGCTCCGAAGTTGGCAAATGAGGCTCTGGAGCGTGCAAAGGCGCATGGACTCTTGATTGGCAAGGGTGGACTCTTCGGAAATGTTTTGCGTATCGCCCCACCGTTGTCGGTAACCCAGGAAGAGATGGTCGAGGCGATTGCGGTGTTCAAGGACGTATTAGGAGGGAGTCAATCATGACGCGTGAACTGGTTGGACACTATATTGGCGGTAAGGAAGTCTTCGAAGGCGAGGATCGCGGTCCTGTCTTTAATCCGGCCATCGGTCGCGAGGTGCGCGAGGTACTGTTCGCTGATGATGGCGTCGTTGACAGTGCAGTAGCGGCTGCGAAGGCAGCCCAGGCAGGATGGGGCGAGGAGTCGCTCGCACGTCGCCAACGGGTGATGTTTGACTACCGAAGTCTGTTGTTGGCGCATCGCGACGAGATTGTGGCGCTCATTAGCGAGGAGCATGGCAAGGTACTTGGTGACGCTGGTGGAGAGTTCGCTCGTGGTATCGAGGTAGTCGAATTCGTGACTGGTATACCGCAGCTGCTTAAAGGACAGTACAACGACTCGGTGTCACGTGGAGTCGATGCCATGTCGGTTCGCTATCCATTGGGAGTAGCAGCAGGCATCACACCTTTCAACTTTCCTGCGATGGTACCTATGTGGATGTACCCGGTAGCGCTTGCAACTGGCAATGGTTTTATTCTCAAACCATCCGAGAAGGACCCGTCCACCGCGTTACGACTAGCCGAGCTGTTTGTCGAGGCTGGTGGTCCACCCGGACTTTTCAATGTCGTCAACGGTGACCAACGTACGGTGGCGCGCATTTTGGAGCACCCAGATATCAAGGCGATCTCCTTTGTGGGATCGACGCCGATCGCGCGTTCGATTTATGAGCGCGCAGCGCAGGCAGGCAAGCGGGTTCAGGCCCTAGGTGGTGCCAAAAATCACATGGTTGTGCTCCCTGATGCAGATGTTGAGACGGTGTCAGAGGCCGCGGTGTCGGCGGCTTATGGAAGCGCAGGGGAACGCTGTATGGCGATCTCGGTGATGGTCTTGGTTGGCGACGGAGGGGATCAGCATCTCGAAGCTATAAGGGCTCGGATGCAGCAACTCACGGTAGGTTCGTACCTAGATCCTAAGTCTGAGATGGGACCGCTTATCACCAATGTACATCGTGATCGCGTAGCGCGACTGGTGGGTGAGGCGGAGTCGAAGGGTGCGAACATCCTTGTAGATGGTCGCGAGCATCCGATGGCCAAGGAGCCAGGTTTCTTCTTTGGTCCGACCCTGATAGATGGCGTACGTGTCGATATGGATGCCTATCAAGAGGAGATTTTTGGTCCGGTGCTGTTGGTTCTGCGCGCTCCTACACTCGATGCCGCTATCGCACTGGTGAACGAGAATCCCTACGCGAATGGCGCGGCTATCTTTACCAGCAATGGCGGGGCTGCCAGAACCTTTATTCGGCACATCGATGCAGGTATGGTGGGTGTGAATGTCCCGATTCCTGTACCTGTGGCGTACCACTCCTTCGGAGGGTCGAAGTCGTCACTCTTTGGCGATACCCATGTGCATGGTGAGGAGGGAATCCGGTTCTACACGCGAGCCAAGGCGGTCACGATGCGCTGGCCCGGTGAGGCTAAGATCGCTACCGGTATGCACTTTGTGACTAATTCGTAGTCGCCACCCATGAGCTAAAACCTCAGATCGGTCCGTGCTCAACCCTATGATTGGGCACGGGCTGATCGTCTGTCAAACTGTCTTTGGCGGCTTTTCTTTGGCCTATTCCTCGCTGCTATCTTGGATCTAAGTACAGAACTCCTCATTTAGGAGTGTCAGCAAAGCACAACGATGTACGTCGTCCCTAAGGTGATGGACGCCTTTGACCCAACGGGAGCGCAAGTCCCGTCCATGAGGACGGGGAGGATGTCACGTTGCTATGCATGAGTAAGCTGATACATGCACGCGTGTTAGTCGGCGTTGCTTTGATGAGCCAGGGCTAGGAGGATTTGTTTGGTCGCGCAGAGCGATGATTGGTCAGTGATCGATTCGTACGATTATGAGCTTCCCTCTGACCGAATTGCACGCGTTCCGGCAGAACCACGAAGCTCAGCCAAGCTCTTGGTCGGACTAGACGATCCACCGTCTGTGACCACGGTGGCTGATCTTGGTTCCTTGCTCAAGGAAGGCGACGTGGTGGTGGTCAATGATTCGAAGGTAGTTCCGGCGCGGTTTCACGTCCGTCGTGACACCGGTGGCCAGGTCGAGGTTCTGCTCCTTTCACCGCATGGGGCGATGTTTGAGGCGTTAGTGCGTCCAAACGCCCGGGTTCGTAATGGCGAGCTTCTCTATATCGACGGTCGTCCTGTGTTTCGCGTCTCCGGTATCGGCGAACAGAGTTCTGGGCTGCGCACTAGGTACGTCGAGGTTCTGGGAGATGCCGTATTTGCCCTAGGCGAGATTCCGTTGCCTCCATACCTAGAGGGTGTCACTGTCGACCCAGACCGTTATCAGACGATCTATGCCAATCGGCCAGGCTCGGTGGCAGCACCGACGGCCGGTCTTCATTTTGATGCTCGACTACTCGGTGACCTCGCTAGACGCGGTATCGAGGTGGTGAGAGTAGAGCTTGAAGTCGGGCTTGGAACCTTTGCACCCGTTAAAGAGAGGGAGCTTGCCAACCATGTCATGCACGCTGAGCGTTATCGGGTCAGCGAAGATGCCTTTGAGCGAATCTCTTCTGCTCGAAGGGTGGTTGCGATTGGGACAACTGTGGTGCGTACTCTCGAGACCATCAGTCATGGGGGAGCACTTACCGGATCCTCTGAACTGTTTATAGTTCCGGGTTTCGATTTCCGCTGCGTAGATCTACTGCTCACCAATTTTCACGTACCAAAGTCCACGTTGTTGGCGTTGGTGGCAGCGGCGATTGGTTCGCGCTGGCGCGTACTCTACGAGTATGCTCTTGCGAATGATTTCCGCCTCCTCTCACTTGGCGATGCGATGTTAATCCCCACTGGACGTGTGGATGACCCCTCTCTTGCGCGTTTTCCTAGCCACTCCCGAGGAGACCATTGACGCGCCTATGTGTGACTGACAATGCGGGTAGTGCCCGACGGGGTAGCTTGAAACTGCGGTCAGCCAGTGTTGACACACCTTTTTTTATGCCAGTGGCCACGCGCGGTATCGTCCGCTACGTTCCCACCGAGCTCATTGCCGACCTCGGATACCAGGTGTTACTGTCCAACACCTATCATCTCATGTTGCGCCCGGGAGTCGAGGTTATTCAGCAGATGGGCGGCCTCAACGCCTTTACTGGGTTCCAAGGTTCGTCGTTGACCGACTCAGGCGGATTTCAAATTATGTCACTCGAGGCCTCGATCACAACAGAAGGTGCCAGATTTCGCAACGTCTACGATGGCTCCTGGGTGACTCTAACGCCAGAGCAAGCAATGGTAAATCAGCAGCGCATCGGTGCTGATATCGCTATGGCGTTGGACGTATGTACACAGCTTCCGAGTAGCAGGGATCAACTGGAGGCAAATCTACGCCTGACCAGCGAGTGGGCCGAGCGTTCAAGGCTGGCGCATACCGATTCCACCCAGGCGTTATTTGGCATCATTCAGGGAGGTATCGATCTCGAACTGCGTAGACAGAGCACGGAGGCGATCACCGCCCTCGACTTCGATGGCTACGCAGTTGGTGGTCTGGCAGTGGGCGAGTCGCATGAGAGCACCCTTGAGGCGGTGCGAACTGTGGTAGATGGCCTCCCGGCGGATAAGCCTCGTTACCTAATGGGTGTCGGCGACCCATACCTGCTCGCTCATGCAACCGCGTTGGGGATCGACATGTTTGATTGTGTTTCGCCTACCCGTATAGCACGGCACGGTACCGCGCTCACCGACCAGGGTCCAGTGCGTGTAAAAGGATTGCCCAATCGTGGACTGGATGAACCATTGGAGTCGGGGTGTGGTTGTCGTGTCTGTCAGCGGGTATCTAGGGGTCTGCTTCACCACCTATCCCATGTTGACACCGAGAGTGCCGGCGCTTTGCTATCGCTGCATAACCTTGCATTCCAGTTCCGGCTCATCTCCCGGCTAAGGCAAGCAATAGTGGAGAACACTGTTGAAGAAGTGCTAGCTGATGTCGATAGCGTGTGGAGTCGACCAGCCATAAGAACTGGCGTTAGCTCCGACTAACTTTATAGGGCCAGAGGTGGCTAGGATCATGTGTTTGGTTTCGATAATAAAGGTGGAGAATGCGTAAAGGGCGTTGGATCCGTTCGGTCCTGATTAGCACGGTGGTGGCGCTCGCTGCTTTTGCCGTGGTGATCTCCCTCCATTACGCCCCTGTTCTTGGACTTGACCTCCAGGGTGGGGCTTCGGTAGTGTACAAGCCGGCGCACAAGGTGTCTACGGCGACGCTGAACGAGACGATATCGATCATCCAGAATCGAGTTAACGCGCTTGGGGTGGGCCAGCCATCGATCGGGCAGCAGGGAAGTGATATCGTCGTAGATCTCCCTGGAGTCAAGGATCCTAAAACTGCTCTTAGCTACATCGGCCAGACCGCGATTCTGCAGTTTCGCCCTGTACTCTGCCAAGCGCCTCTATATACGAAGCCACCAGCCAGCTTGCATCTAAAGAAGTCTCAGTTGACGCCGACCTGCCCAACGTCGACGACAAATACCGCTTCGACGCTCCAGTATGTGCCCTCGACTAATCCACTTAAGGCCACCTCAGCGTCCACCGCGCTGCTGCCGGAGTATAAGGGCAACAACTCCAAGACCGTTATTGGTCGATATGTGGTTGGCCCAACGCTCTTGACTGGGAACGCAATTAAGAGCGTTTATGCGGCTCCAGTCACTCAGAGTGCATCGAATCAGTGGGCAATTAACTTTACGCTCACCGCTAAGGGTGCCCCTGTGTTCAACCAGATCGCCAAGACCTACTACCATCAGCTACTGGCGGTAGTCCTTGACGGCACGGTGCAATCTGCACCACAGATCAACGCCACTAACTTCAACGGCCAGGGCCAGATTACCGGCAACTACACGCAGGCATCCGCTACAGATCTGGCGACCATCTTGCACTATGGTGCTCTTCCGGTACAGCTTGTTCAACAGACTGTACAGACAATCTCACCAACTCTGGGTGCTGCATCTCTCCGCGCTGGTCTCATCGCCGGCATCGCCGGCCTTATCGTAGTCATGATTTATACCATCTTGTACTACCGCTTGCTCGGCTTGGTCGTCGTTGGGGGTCTCGTGACCACCTTTGCGGCACTGTGGGCGATCATCGCTTATCTTGGGCATAGTGCTCAGCTAACCCTGAACCTCTCGGGGGTTACCGGCATCATCGTCTCGATTGGTGTTATCGTCGACTCCTACATCGTGTTTTTTGAACGTCTTAAGGATGAGGCTCGTAATGGAAGGAGTTTGCGGGCATCGGTAGACACCGGCTTCACTAAGGCCTTTCGCACGATCATCGCCGCCGACCTGGTCTCTTTCATTGGCGCAGCGTTGTTGTACTACTTTAGCATCGGTGATGTGCGTGGTTTTGCCTTCTTCCTAGGTCTATCTACGATCTTGGACGTCGCCTCAGCATGGTTCTTTACCCGGCCACTCGTCTTGTGGATTGGGAACTCACTCTCGCCCCGTCACTATCGTTGGCTCGGAGTCCCGGTCGTACAGGTTACGCAAAAGTCGACAGTGGGTAGTGGAGTGATTAAGCCGAGCCGCGTAGCGGCAAAAGGAGTGTGAGCGTAGATGGCCACCGTAGAGCCTCCTCAGGCAACGGAGACCGCAGTCGGCGAAGAGGCCGATGGTTTTCGAACCAAGACGATCGATGCCAGCGAGGCTTCCTGGTGGCGTCGCTTGGGAGCTGGCGCCACCCACTATCCCTTTGTGCATCGGTCGCGGTACTACTTCGTCATCTCCTTCCTAGTGATCGTCGCAGGTGCGGCTGCGCTCTCGGCTCGAGGGCTCAACTTTGGGATTAGCTTCAAAGGCGGGGTGAGCTGGGACGTGCCTTCGGCGACCTTGACTGTGGCACAGGCAAGTAAGATCGTTGCCCATGCTGGTGTAACCCAGGCGACGGTGGTGACGCTCGGTTCACACTCTGCTCGGACGGTTGAGATCCAGGCAGGGCTCACAAAACTCTCTGGCGCTGCGAGGACCGCCAAAGAGAACCAGGTCGCATCGTTGTTGGCGGCCAAGGCGCATCTACCCTCTTCGGCGGTGGCGATTCAGTTCGTGGGCCCAACCTGGGGAGGACAGATTACATCTTCCGCGGTCAAGGCGCTTATCGCCTTTTTTGTTGGGATTATCCTGTACATCTCGATTCGCTTCGAATGGAAGATGGCGGCTGCGGCGTTTATCGCAGTGATTCACGATCTTCTGGTCACTGTTGGCATCTATGCCCTAAGCGGGTTTCAGGTGACTCCATCCACGGTGATTGCCGTGCTCACTATCCTTGGTTACTCACTCTATGATACGATCGTGGTCTTCGATCGGATCAAGGAAAACGTTGGCGGTCTCGTCGATCCTGGAAAGATGAACTACTCCGATGCGGTGGATCTGTCGGAGAATCAAACGTTGGCGCGATCGTTGAACACCTCACTGGTAGCGGTGATCCCGATCCTGTCGGTGCTCATCTTGGGGGCCTATGTTCTGGGCGCTACTACCTTAAAAAACTTCGGTCTCGCCCTGGTTGTTGGACTTACTAGTGGGGCGTACTCCTCGTTGTTCATTGCGGCGCCGTTGCTGGCACGCTTCAAAGAACACGAACGTAGGTATCGCCAAATCAGAGCTCGCCTTGAGCGCAGAAACGCTCCTGTCGAGGCTGAGGGACTTCCGGCGTCGTAGGGATCGTGGGGATGGATCGCGATCTGCAATCGCTCTTGGATGCGATGGCACTTGACCCGTCGAGTGAGGCGAGCGCGACCATCGAGAGGGCGCTGGAGTTTGCGCGGTTGGCGCATGATCAGCAGCGGCGGCGATCGGGTGAACCATATGTCACCCATCCAATCGGTGTAGCCTTGATCACCGCATCGCTAGGCGGCGACTTGATTGCAGTGGTGGCTGCGCTTCTCCACGATACCGTCGAGGACACCCCGGTGACGTTAACGCAGATCGGCGAGGAGTTCTCTACGACGGTCGCCGAGGTGGTGGATGGCCTCACCAAGCTCGATCGGATCAGCTTTGATTCTCGCGAGGCTCAACAGGCTGCGACCATGCGCAAGATGTTGATTGCGATGGCCAAGGATGCGCGGGTGTTGGTGATCAAATTGGCCGACCGGCTCCACAACATGCGTACGATCGCAGCGCTGCCGGTAGAGAAGCAGCGCCGTATCGCCCAGGAGACGATGGACATCTATGCCCCTCTCGCGAATCGCCTGGGGATCGAGGAGATGAAGTGGCAACTTGAGGACCTCGCCTTTGCCACCTTGCACCCAAGACGCTATGCCGAGATCGATCACATGATTGCCACCAGAGCACCGGAGCGTGAGCTCTATCTTGCTGAGGTGACTGAGGAGTTACGTAAGCGGCTTGCATTGGTTGGAATCGACGCAGAGGTGAATGGGCGTCCCAAGCACCTCTGGTCGATCTATGAGAAGATGATCATCAAGGACAAGGACTTCGACTCGATCTATGACATCATCGGTGTCCGCATCGTCACCGAGAGCGACCGCGACTGTTGGGCAGCGCTTGGGGTAGTGCATTCGCTCTGGGCGCCTATTCCGGGTCGGTTTAAGGACTATATCAACGCCCCAAAGTTCAATCTCTATCAGTCGCTCCACACCACCGTCCTCCTCGATAAAGGAAACCCGCTGGAGGTGCAGGTGCGCACGCGAGAGATGCATCGACGCGCAGAGTTCGGCATCGCTGCCCACTGGGGTTACAAAGAGGGTTCGAGCTCTACTAACGCCGCTTGGGTAGATCGGCTCATGGAGCTCCAGGAGGAGTTGCCAGACCCTCTAGAGTTCCTCGAACATCTGAAGTCGGATCTCGAGATGGACGAGGTCTACGTCTTCACGCCAAAGGGCAAGGTGGTTACGTTACCGGTGGGTGCCACCCCACTCGACTTCGCCTACTCTATCCACACTGAGGTTGGACACCGCTGTATCGGCGCCAAGGTCAATGGACGTCTTGTCCCACTTGAGTCCACACTGCGCTCTGGCGACACCGTCGAGATCGTCAGCTCTCGTTCGAGTTCTGCGGCACCATCCCGGGATTGGCTGTCGATCGTCGTAACGCCGAGGGCTAAGGCGAAGATTAGGCAGTGGTTTTCGCGTGAACGCCGGGAGGAGTCGATTGAGATTGGCCGGGACGAACTGACGAAGGCGTTTCGTCGCGAGAACTTGGCGGTCAACGCCCATCTCTCTCAGGCCGGTCTCGCTAAGTTAGCGAAGGTAAATGGTCTACACGATGGTGAGGGACTGCTGGTTGCGGTGGGCGAGGGACACGTCTCTGCTCGTGCGGTGGCTCAGCGGGTGCAGCGCAACGAGCTCGAAACCGAGGGGTATGCACCCACTGTGTCTCATCAGCGCCCTCGCAGGATGTCTAAGGGCCCGATGGTATACGTCGAGGGGATGGAGGATGTCCTCGTTCGCATCTCGCGCTGTTGCAATCCAATCCCAGGTGATGAGATCGTAGGCTTTATTACCCAAGGTCGTGGCGTGGGCATACACCGAGCCGATTGCCCCAACGTCCTCGATCTGCTCAAGCGTGCAGGTGAGCGACGGGTTGAGGTTGAGTGGGCTCACGAGGGTGGTGCCACCTACCAGATGGCGATCGAGGTGTTGGCCTTGGATCGCGCGCGTCTGCTCGCTGATGTCTCAAAGGTGCTTAGCGAGCATCACGTCAATATCACGATGAGTTCAACGCGGACGGGGGGCGATCATGTCTCTCGGATGCGTTTTGAGTTCGAACTCGTCGATCCAGGACATCTCTCCTCAGTACTCGGAGCCATCCGGCAGCTTGACGGAGTGTTCAATGCCTATCGCATGTTGCCTGGTGGATCGCGCCGAGCTCCTGGCGGTGAGCAGGCCGAAGCTGGAGCCCCTGCCCCCTAGGGCGCGAGTGGTGATTGTGGAGGAGTAGGGGGTTCTGGTTAGGTTGAGTCGGCTACCCTAGATTGATCGAGCCCGGGCGTGTTCCTTTGGCGTGTTGAGGTCGGTAGACTGGGCGCAAACCTTGCCCTGGAGGTCGCGCGTTGGTTTCTTTGATTGCTTCGATCGCCTCAATTGTGCTGCTTGTGATCTGTCTCATTCTCATCGCGCAGGTGAGGACGCTGAAGTCGCAGATGGATGCGTTTGCAAGCGAGTGGCGTCAAGAGATGATTGATCTGATCAAGTATGCCACTACTCTCGCTCATGATGCTACCACGACGGCGAGTGAGACCAAGGAGCTGCTCGAGGAGCGGGCAAGTGATGTACAGGCGATAGATCGAATGACGAAGACGGTGGTGAACACCATTGGATATCCATTTGTCTCGGCAGGACGACTTCGACTCGCTGTCCACCGCGGCCGTAAGGTTTTTAAGGATCGAAGGGAGGGGCTGAGTTGATGCGGCGTAGTCGCTGGTTCATATTGGGGGTTGGTGTAGGCGCGTTTGGTGCCAAACGAGTGGCCATGCTGGCCACACCGGTGCTACGGCGTCCGTTAGAACAGTCGGCTGAGCGCGCTCTACGGCGCATGCGAGCCGATGTTCGGGTGGCGGTGCGTGAAGGCGTTGCAGCCTACCGTGGTGACCAACGTCAAGGTCGGATCCTGGAGGGAGAGGTAAGGGAGTTTCATGGATTCAAATGAACTCAGGCGAGCATTTGGGGAGTTCTTCGTCGAGCGTGGCCACACTCAGGTGCCATCCGCGAGCTTGATTCCCTTTGATCGAACGGTGCTATTTACGGTCGCTGGAATGGTGCCCTTCAAACGCTACTTCCTCGGAGAGGAGCCAGCACCCTATCAGAGAGCGACAAGCATCCAAAAGTGCATGCGTGCAGGGGGCAAGCATAACGACCTCGATCAGATCGGCCAGACACTCAGGCATCTGACCTTCTTTGAGATGCTCGGAAACTTCTCCTTTGGTGATTACTTCAAGGAGCAAGCGATTCCGTATGCATGGGAGCTTGTCACCTCCGTTCTAGGGCTTGAGCCCGATAGGCTTTGGGTAACGGTGCACACCAGTGATGACGAGGCAGCCGAGATCTGGCGCGATAGCGTGGGGGTTGACCCGGGCCGGATTCAACGACTCGAAGAGGACAACTGGTGGCAGATGGGGGATACAGGTCCTTGTGGACCATGTTCTGAGATCTACTACGACAAGGGTGTAGAGTATGGTGCCGACGGTGGGCCGGCGTTCGGCTCTGACGAGCGTTTTCTCGAGATCTGGAACCTTGTGTTCATGCAGTTCGACCAACAATCCGAGGGCGACCTTATCCCATTACCGAAGCCTTGTATCGATACTGGTGCCGGCCTAGAGCGAATCGTTCCCATCCTTCAGGGGAGACCATCAGTTTTCGAGACCGATCTTGTCTACCCGATCCTGCAGGAGGCTGAGTCACTCACTGGCAGGTCTTACGGCGTCGATCACCGTGATGACGTAGGACTGAGGATCATTGCTGATCATTCGCGTGCGATGACCTTCCTGCTTGCTGATGGCGTCGTCCCCACCAACGAGGGTAGGGGCTATGTGTTGCGACGAATCATCCGCCGTCTTGTGTTGCGTGCGCAGCTTCTAGGAGCGCGCCAACAAGTAGTGGAACGTCTCGTGACCGGGGTGATCGATACGATGGGAGATGCCTACCCCGAGTTGCGAGACCGACGGGAGCGTATCCTTGAGCTCGCCACTCGTGAGGAGGGGCGATTTGAACAGACGTTGGCCATCGGTGCTCCGATCTTGAATGCGGCCATCGAGAGCGGTGAGGTACGCGGTGGGGTTGCGTTCCGACTCCACGACACATTTGGCGTGCCGATCGAGTTGACGACTGAGATCGCCCAAGATCGTGGGGTACCGGTGGATCTCGAGGGTTTCCAGCGCGAGATGACAGAACAGCGTAGTCGATCTCGCCAAGCCGGTCTTGGAGATGATGAGGTGAGTGAACAGCCTACGGGTGCGCTCTGGGTGCTGGAATCCTTCGGTAAGACAGAGTTTCTTGGCTATGAGGCCGAGGTGACGGTCGGCGAGATCCAGTTCGTTGGACAAGAGGGAGAGCGAGTGGCCGTCTATGTTGATAGGACTCCTTTCTATCCCGAGGGTGGCGGACAGGTCGGCGATACCGGTTGGATCAACGCTGCCGGATTCCGTGCTAAGGTCATCGATACCGATCAACCGGTGCAAGGTGTCATTCGACATTGGGTTGAGGTGATCGAAGGTGAGCTAGCTGTAGGCGACTCTGTCGAACTTGTGGTCGATGCTGGCAGACGAGCGAGAGTTCGAGCGAATCATACCGCGACCCATCTGCTCCAGTGGGCATTGCGTGAGGTGCTTGGTGACCATGTTGCCCAGCAGGGATCACTGGTAGCACCCGATCGGTTGCGTTTTGACTTCACCCATTGGTCGGCACTCTCCGCCGATGAGATCCAACAGGTGGAGCGTCTTATCATGGGCGAGGTTGTTAGCGCAAGCGGCGTTGTGACTCAGGTTAAGGACAAGGAGACCGCGGTCCGCGAGGGAGCGATCGCCTTCTTTGGCGACCAGTACCAAGACGTCGTTCGTGTGGTCCACGCTGGTGATCATTCGGTCGAACTCTGTGGTGGTACTCACGTCGGGTCGCTTGGCGAGATTGGTCTATTCAAGGTAATCTCCGAGGGTTCTATTGGAGCCAATACGCGACGGATCGAGGCGGTGACTCAGCTAGCGGCACTCGATGTTGTCCATGGGCTCGAACGCCAACTCGATGCCCTTGAGAGGGTACTTCCTGGTGGGCGTGAGGCGTTGACTGAGCGCGTGGAGGCCCTGGTTGCAAAGAATAAGACCCTGGATGCCGAGCTTGGCAATCTCCGACAGGAGAAACTGCGATCGATCTCCCGCGAGCTTGCGGCGAAGCGAAACTCCTCCTGGATCATTGAGCGTGTCGATGGTCTGAACGGGCAAGAACTCCGTTTTGTAGCCCTCGAACTTCGACGACTAGAAGGTGTAGAGGTTGTCGTCTTGGCGAGCGTCGTCGATCATAAAGTTGCGCTTGTAGCCACGGCGATCGATCCGGAGTTGCACCCGGCCAATGAGGTTCTAGAGCCTGTTGCGAGTGCGGTTGGTGGTCGGGTTGGCCCGCAACGGGAGCTTGCGCTCTCCGGTGGCCGCGAGGTGGCTAAGTTGGATCAGGCGTTGGCGGAGCTCCGTGCTGGATCCGAATCGGCGAAATGAGGGCTGCGGGGTTTGATCCTGGTGAGCGTCGGATTGGTATGGCAATCAGCGTTGGCGAGGCGAGTTTCCCGCTTGAGGTGATTCAGAGGGTGGAGGGTTGGCTCGACCGGGTTCGTCAGCTCCTCGAGGAGTATGGGGTTGACGTGTTGGTGGTGGGAGTCCCGCTGTCACTTGATGGTGGCGAGACCGAGAGTACGCGTATGGCACGACGTTTTATCGCTGAGCTCAGTAGGATCGTCGACCTGCCGGTCGTAGAGGTGGATGAGCGATTTTCAAGCCGAAGTGTCGAGCGTGCCTTAACCGAGGCGGGAGTGTCGATGCGCGACCAACGTGGTCGTGTCGATGATCTGGCTGCTGCTGATATATTGCAGCGATACCTTGACGGGCTAGGTAATGCGTAGACTTCGTTGGGTATTGGCCGCGTTGGCCGGTCTTGTTGTGCTGATCGTAGTTGTTGGTGGCGTTGCATTCTATGTGGAGTCGCAGCCGAGTCCACATGGGCAGCCAGTGGCGGTTATCGTTACCCCAGGGGAGTCAGTGAGCTCGATCTTTGATCGACTCGCTCAGGCAAAGGTGGTACGTTCCCCGTTCCTGTTTAAGGCGTACTCAGCGATTAAGGGTGTCGGAGTCATCGATGCTGGTGTCTATTTTCTGCGCACGAACGAGGGCTATGCTCGCACCCTTGGACGTTTAACGGCGGGACCATCCTCGCTGAAGCTCACAGTATTGCCGGGTATGACGGTGTCGACAATCGCCTCGGAGCTCAAGTCAATACCAGGTAATAGCCTATCTGGATCGGCATTTCTGCGAGCAAGCACCAACCTTGCGGTGTTTCATTCCCCCTTTCTAGCTCATGCAACGAGTCTGCAAGGATTGCTCTATCCCGATACTTACTTTGTCGATCCACTTGGGACGGCAAAGGAACTTATTCAGCAGATGTTGAATAGATCTGCCCAGGTGTTCGAGGCGGATGGGCTGTCGCCCGCGGGACACTATCACTCCTTGAGCGCGGCACAGGTGATCGTGGCAGCCTCCATAGCCGAAAAGGAGGCCAACTCTGCGACCGGATATGCCAAGGTTGCACGCGTGATCCTAAACCGGCTCGCCGCAGGCATGCCACTTCAGATGGACTCCACAGTTCGTTTTGCGACCGCCAACTACTCGAACCCAATCACCGGCGCACAACTAAAGGACCCGTCTGCGTACAATACCTACTCCCACACCGGGCTCCCTCCAGGACCTATCGGAGCTGTCGATTCGGCTGGCCTTATGGGTGTTTTACATCCGCAACGAGGATCGTGGCTTTACTTCGTTGCTCTTCGTGGGCATCGGCACCTCTCGTTCTTCGATACCTTCGGACAGCAGCAAGCTGCGATCTCACGGTACGGTGTGCGGTGATGTCCGGCGAACATACGAAACCTGCTATTCCTTTAGCCTGTGTGCTTGGTGATCCAATTGCCCATAGCCTGTCCCCCCTTCTTCACGAGACTGGGTTGGCACACTCTGGATTGCAAGGTCGTTACCTGGCTTTCCAGACTGGGACTACTGGCTTAGCTGATACGTTACGATCGCTTGTCACGCTTGGATTTCGAGGCTGCAACCTGACTGCACCACTCAAGGTGGTGGCCCGGAGTATGTTGCAGGTCGAGGATCCGGAGGTGCGACGGATCGGCGCTGTAAATACCATTGTCTTCTCTGAAGGTTCGCTAATTGGTTACAATACCGATGCCCGCGGGCTTTTGGAGGCGTTGCGAACGGTGGTGGGTTTCGAGCCTCATGGCAAACGAATCCTGATTCTGGGGTCTGGTGGCGCTGCACGTGCAGCCGCATCAGCTATGACAGATGCAGGGGCCGCAGAGGTCTATGTCAACGGTAGGAGTAGAGATCGGGCTCTGGAGTTAGCCAATGGCTTCGATGGCGCGATCCAGATGTGCGAGAAGACCGATGGGTTGTCGGTTGACTTGATCATAAACGCAACTACGGTTGGTATGAAGGGCGGCGGTGCGGAGAGCGAGACGCCGATCGAGTTGACGAGGCTTGGGGCTTGCGATGTCGTCTATGACATGGTCTATCGACCAACTCTGACGCCGTTGCTTCAGTCAGCTCAACGGTTGGGAGTCTCTGGTTTTGGGGGCCGCTCTATGCTCGCAGCTCAGGCTAGGTTTGCCTTTGAGCATTTCTTCAACGCCCTTCCGAGCTTAGATGTGTTTTTGGAAGCATTGGATCAAGATGATGCGGGCATCGCCTGAGGCACGAGAAGCGTGGTCGTCGTCAACTAGCTAGATTCGAGAGCTGGCCGACACCCGCGTGCTTCTCCCGCCGATTCGTAGGGAATACTCGTTGCCCTCTCTTGCCCGTTCACGGGTTGTGCGGCCTAGAGTTCTCCAAATGACGGCTTCAATCTGGCCACAATCACCTCAGAACGCTCAACGGCTTGCCGATCCCTGGTTGATCTTGGTACCGGATTACCGTTTATAGCCGAACATCTGCTATCCCGTTGGCATCTGGCATCTGGCATCGTAGTCGATCTGGATGTCGATGGTCCGACCGGGCTGGACCCCGTGGTGCTTCCGACAGACGGGTCACAGACCGCAGCGCCGCCGTGCTAGCGCGGGCTGTGCGCGGTGACCTCGTAGATGCCGGCGGAATGATTGAGGCTGAAGGCGCCGTCTACTGCGGTGTTCACCTTGGACGAGCGTACGCCGAGAACGGCGGATGGTGACCGTTGCAGGCCCGACATGTCGGGAGCCGGACGTTGGACAACCGACGATCTCAACGACGACGCCAAGGATGCCAGCCAACACCGGCGCTGCGTCTTGGAGCGCCACGTGCCCCGGAACCCTAGGGGCCTCCGGCTATGCGACCCGTCTGGAGGACGCTAACCGGGCCGGTCGGGCCGTGACCAAGGGTTGTATGTGACGGGACGGCGGGGGCACCAGGTGGAACTGGGGATGGAAATAGCCTGATGCTGGTCGTGTGCGTGGTGGTCGGGCAGCTGGCGTGGTCAAAGGGCTCGGTGGCTTCCACAGTGAGGATGTACTTGCCCACACCCATGTTGCCGCTGCTTGCGGTTGAGAACAGCGTGGCACAGCTCGGCGCCTGGTAGCTGACGCGAACCGACCCGTTGTGTAGCGGTGTTGTCTGCTGCCACGGCATCGACAGCACTTCCCGGGCTGCTGTGACGGTTGGTCCGGTTTGCGGGCCGCCACACGATGGGGTCCCCCGACTGGTGTAGACGATCGCACCGTCACCGCCTTGGCCGTAGATTACCACCGCAGTAAAGATCTGGTGGTAGGAGGCCCTGCTCGTAGAGGAACCTGCTGGTGGGACGGCCGCGGCGGGGCAGCTTGTGGTCTCACCCCAGGTGATCCCCACCCAGGCGCCGCGGCGATCAAGAGGCGACGTCCCACCCGGAAGCGTCGATCCGCTGAGAGTCACGAGCCCGTAGCCGAGGATCGCCTGCGCGTGGGACCCTTGGACCGCGGAGGTCGCCGCGAACGCCGTTGCCGCCTGGGCCCAGGTGAGCCCGAGATGTTCCGAGGTGGCCGAAGTGGTCGGGGGTGAGACTTGCAGTCCGCTCATCGCCACTATCTTGGTGTAGCGGCCACCAGCCACCGCACTCGCTGACGGGGATGACGCCGAGACCGCCGGGCTGGTGACATAGGCGACCCCGGCGCCAGCTGGCCCACATGCGGCCAAGCCCAGCGCGGCTGCGCCGAGCGCTACTCCGGCGACCAGGGCTCTCGAGGGCCCGCTCGTCCCCGGAACGTGGGTGACGGCAGGACTAGTGTCGCTCGGGTCAGGGGCTGGGATCCTGATCGACTTCGACATACGGAAGATCATAGTAATTTTAGACGCACCAAGCACCGCGGAGGTTCCCTCACCTCTTCAGCTGCGTCACCCCTGTCGGTGGTGGATGACGTGACCACCTCTGCGGCGCCTCGCCAGTGCTCCAATCGCTCTGTGGACGAGCACCTCTGGCGTGGAACCTATCGATGTGCTTGTTTGTCAATGCTCTCGTGGATGGCAACAGAGATGAGACGCGACGAGGAGACAGGCCAGTTCCCGTGTAGACGAGCTTCACCGGTGTCCCGAGTTGGCATTCGCACCGGCTCGCTCGATGCCGAAATGTTCTGCTGCCTATACTGGTGACGTGGCCGGCAGCGATGCGCTCGAAGGTCTGGTGCGCTTTTATCACCGGCGCTTGGTGGCCCCCGCCTACGCGCTGTGCGAGAACCGTTCCGACGCTGAAGACATCGTGGCGGATGCCTATGTCCGAACCTGGCCTCGTCTCGTCCGAGGCCAGGTCTACGATCCGGCTGCGTACCTGCGGCGCGCCGTGGTCAACGACACTGCCAGCTGGCGACGGCACCGCTTCGTAGTGCGCCGCGAAGAACTGCGCCGTCGGGTCAACCCTGCACCTGATATCGCAGAAGACCAGGTGGCAGGCCAAGACGAGCTGTGAAACGCGTTGCAGACGTCACCGCTCGGCCAGCAGCAGGTGGTCGTCCTCGGATTCATCGAGGACCTCTCCGTGGCTGACACTGCAGGGCTGCTCGATATCCCCACGGGAAGCTTGAAGTCCCGCACCGCCTGGGCGCTCGTCACCCTCCGCCAAGTGGTATGCGAGGAAGAAGATGTCTGAGATCGACCCTGACTTCGAATGAAGGTGGGGAATTCAGTCGGGTGTGGCCACGTACCAGGGAAAGTTTGGGGGGTCTCACAGAGGCTCTGCCAGAATGTGTTACTGAAACAAGCCAACCTGGAGAGCCTCTATCGAACACCATGGACTTCGGCTTGTCCGAAATATAAATGTTCACACCATGGGAGCCAAACCGATTGAAGCCGAAACTTTGGTAAAGATGGTTTTCTACCGATGCCTTGAGTATGAGCGATCCCGAGGTGCAGCGCACCTTCACCACCCCTGAGCTGTCTTCGCTCGCTCGTGGTCTTGTCAACGCCGGCTTGGTCTCAGAGGAGGAGTTGCGAGAGGTTCTCACCACCAAGGGAGAACAGCTCTCTTTGATCAGAGCCTTGGTTGAGGAGCGTCGAGTTGACGAGATGGCGCTGTGTCACTTTTTGTCCGAACGCTATGGGGTGGAAGAGCTTGATCTCAACGGACTCAGCTTTGACCCTGGCGTGGTTGCCCTTCTTCCATCTCGTGCTGCTCGTCGCTATCTGGCGCTTCCAATTCGTGAAGAGTCGAGTTCGATCATGGTCGCGATGGTCGATCCCACTGATGTGGTGGCCAAGGATGATCTAAAGACCGTTTTGAGGCGGGATCTACACCTCGTCGTCGTCGCCTATTCACAGCTGCTTGCCACGATTGAGCGATCGCAGCTGAACCTTAAGGAGCAGTTTGACCTCTCAGAGCTAGCCGAAGAGAGGAATGAGGCATCACAGGCTGACGTTGCCGACGTCGTCGAGGATGGACCGATCGTTTCGTTGGTGAATCAGATGATCTCTCAGGCCGTGCTCGATCGTGCGTCCGACATCCATGTCGAGCCGATCAACGGGGCAATTCGCATCCGATTCCGTATCGATGGGGTACTGCACGAAGTTGGACGATTGAACGCCAATGTTCATGCCAAGCTGATGACACGGATCAAGATCCTTGCCGGCCTTGATATCTCTGAACGCCGCCGACCCCAAGATGGCCGTTTCAGCGTGGGCATCGAAGGGCAAAAAGTTGATCTTCGAGTGGCGACACTGCCAACCTATCTCGGCGAGAAGGTGGTGATCCGGGTGCTCGACACCGGGACCGCTAGGCTCGACCTTGAGGACTTGGGTTTCTTGCCAGAGGTGCGCAGACTCTACGACAGGTTAACCGATAAACCTTGGGGCACCATCCTCATCACTGGGCCCACGGGTTCAGGAAAATCTACCACTCTGTATGCGACGCTTAATCGACTCAATCGAGTAGAGACCAATATCATCACCGTAGAGGATCCGGTGGAGTATCAACTGAGCGGCATCGCTCAGATTCAGGTTAATGCTGGTGCCGGCATCACCTTTTCCTCGGCTCTGCGCTCGATACTGCGCGCAGATCCTGACATCATCCTGGTGGGTGAGGTGCGTGACCGTGAGACCGCCGAGATCGCTATCGAGTCTGCGCTCACTGGCCACCTAGTGCTTACGTCGCTGCATACAAATGATGCGTTATCGACTCCTACGCGACTCTTTGAGATGGGGGTAGAGCCCTATCTGGTTGCCAGTGCTCTCACAGCCGTGATCGGCCAACGCCTTGCTAGGCGACTCTGTCTCAACTGTCGGGTTCCGTCAACTATCAGCAGAGATGAACTGAATCAGCTTGGCTTCGTCACACCAGCCTCCGAGGAGGCGTTCCAGCTCTTTCATCCAGCACCCCAAGGATGCGTACGATGTTCACGCACTGGGTACTACGGACGGGTAGCCCTGCACGAGTTGCTCGAGATAACCGAAGCCATGGGCAGGGCGATCGCTGCCCGTGCACCCATAGAGGAGCTCCAATCGATCGCCAACGCACAAGGGTTCATTACTCTTCGCCAGGCTGGTCTCACTCAAGTATTACAGGGTGTTACATCGATAGAAGAGATACTACGAGTTTTGATCTGATGACACCAGACTCAAGGAAGGGTATGGCAAGTGCTAGGCACCTACGATAAAATTTCGATCGACTCGCTGCTCGGTGAGTTAGTGGCGGCTCGAGGAAGCGACCTCCATCTTTCGGTGGGAGCGCGTCCTCAGATTAGGGTATATGGTTCCCTCAGGGAGTTAGAGGGTGCACCTGAGCTCGACCCAGAGATCATTCGCGACGGTGTCTACGCTATTCTAACCCAGGCGCAAAGAGAGCGCTTTGAGGAGTCATGGGAGTTAGATCTCGCCTACTCGCTGCGAGGTTTGGGTCGGTTTCGCCTCAACCTCTTCCGACAGCGATCGAGTATCGGTGCTGTCTTCCGGGTTATTCCTCACCAGATACCTGCGTTGGAGACTCTGGAGCTGCCACCTGTAGTCAAGACGTTCGCAGAGATCCCAAAGGGTCTCGTGCTGGTGACTGGCCCTACTGGTTCGGGGAAATCCACCACCCTCGCAGCGATCGTTGATCTAATCAACCGCACTCAGCGTAGGCATATCGTTACTATTGAAGACCCGATCGAGTTTCTTCATTCACATCGGAGTTCGATTGTCAATCAACGTGAGGTTGGTACAGATACAAAGGCCTTTGCCACAGCACTTCGCCAGGTGCTGCGCCAGGATCCGGACGTGATCATGGTTGGCGAGATGCGTGATTTTGAGACTATTGCTGCTGCGATTACGGCAGCTGAGACTGGCCACCTGGTCTTTGCAACTTTGCATACCCAAGATGCGCCGCAGGCGATCGATAGAATGATTGATGTCTTCCCCTCCTATCAGCAGGCGCAGATTCGCGTTCAGCTGGCGGCCTCACTTCAGGCCATCCTCACCCAGCAGTTGATCCCACGATGTGATCAACCAGGACGGGCTGTGGCGGTGGAGGTTTTGGTGGCGACCTCAGCGGTACGCAACGTAGTAAGAGAGGCCAAGAGCCATCAGCTCTATTCGATCATGCAGTCAAGTGCACAGATGGGGATGCAGACTATGGATTCGGCACTTATAAGGCTAGTTAAATTAGGGCACATCTCGCGTGAGGCTGCACTTCTTGCGACTACCAACCAGCGAGAGCTCTATGAAGCGATGGGGGGGTTGGGTGCTCGAAACCTATGAATACCGTGCCCGCGACACCAAGGGCAACGTAAAGCAGGGGGCAATCGATGCCGACAGTCGTGAGGCGGTCCTTCGCCATCTCCATGATCTTGGGCTATTGCCGGTGTCGGTTAACCCAAAACGTGTGCCCGTTCTCAAGCGCGATGTCAACTTCGGTCTTTCGCACAGGGTAAAGCTCGCCGACGTAGCTGTCTTTGCTCGTCAGTTTGCAACGATGATCGAGTCGGGAATTACGATCGTGCGAGCGTTGTCGATTCTCCAGACGCAGACCGATAACCCAACGCTTCGCGATGCGGTGACCACGATTCGTCAAGAGATTACCGCCGGTAGGTCATTCTCTGAGGCGGTAGCGGGTTTCCCAAAGGTATTTGATACCCTGTTTGTGGCCATGATCCGAGCTGGTGAGGTATCTGGAACCTTAGATAAAGTGCTAACCCAGGCAGCTGAAACCCTCGAGACTCGGGTGGAACTGCAACGAAAAATCAAGTCAGCACTTACCTACCCAGCGGTAGTTGTGGTGTTGGTGATTGTAATCCTCACTGCAATGCTTGTCTATGTGGTTCCAACCTTCCAGAGCATCTTCAGCTCGCTTGGAAGCCAACTGCCTCTGCCTACTCGAATCTTGATGTTCATCTCACACCTTGTGGTTAGCTTCTTTCCGTTACTAATTCTCTTCTATGTTGCACTTGTGATCGGGTTCATACGGTTGCGCCGAACCAAACGTGGCAAGGCGATGCTTGACCGACTTGTGCTCAAGCTCCCAGTGTTTGGAGTGTTGATTCAAAAGTATGCTGTAGCCCGCTTTGCGTCCACGCTCTCTACCCTGATTCGCAGTGGGGTAACGTTGGTTCCATCACTGGAGATAGCGAGTGAGGTCGCGAACAACTCTCTGGTAGCCGCGGCAGCCATGGATACCAGGCGGGGGGTCTCACAGGGCGAAGGAATCGCCGAGCGACTTGGCACTCACCCGATTTTTCCTCCTATGGTAGCGCAGATGATCGCAGTAGGCGAGGAGTCAGGGTCGCTGGACAACATGCTCGAGAAGATAGCCAAGTTCTACTCGCAAGAGGTCTCGGCCATGACCGAGTCACTCTCTTCGCTGCTAGAGCCACTTCTCATCGTCGTTCTGGGAGCGGTGGTCGGTGGCATGGTGATTGCTCTCTACCTCCCGATGCTCGACATCATCAAACTGCTGAAGTAGTACTACTCCACTATTCGCTAGTATCGGTTGGAGGTGTCCTCGGCAATTGGCGAACCGAGGGTACCAAAAGGACTATGAAGGCGGAGATTAGCAGGTATCCTGCGCCGATAAGAAAGACACCTTCGACGGAGACAAGACGAGACAGCGGCACCGCCAACGCTAGGCCGATGGGGAGGAACCCCACCGAGGCCAGGAAATCAAAGCTAGCAACCTTGGATATGACGTTAGAGGGTACGTGCGTCTGAAAGCTATATGACCAGAGGGCACCAAAGAATTCGAGACCAGCACCACCTAAGATAGCAGCTGTGCTGGTCAGCCAGATGTTGGCATGGAACGCCAGCAGAACCATCACCGGCATCAACGCGACCATCGCTATAGTCCCCGTTCTCACTGGGAATCTTGGGTGGTACTTAAAGGCAATGACTCCGCCAGCCACCCCTCCTATGCCCACTCCAGCCCAGATTAATGCCCAGCTTGTCGCGCCATGATAGTAGTGTTCCGCCAAGACTGGTCCAAGAACCATGAGTGGCGCCCAGATCACTACGTGCCAAATGGCGAACTGTAAATCTATTGTCCATATCCAGGTTCGCGACCGAAAGGCTCCCCAACCGCTGCGTAGCTCACTTAACAGTGATGTTGTCAGCACTTTGGCGTTAGAGCCTGAGGGCATTTTCATGAAGATCACGCCTCCTACCAGTGGGAAGAGGCCGGCGACGGCGAGTGCCCAGGGAGCTGAGATGGTTGCGACCAAGAGTGCTGCAAGGAAAGGGCCTGCGATACTCCCGAGATTCCGATAGACACTACGCACAGCGCTTGCTTGCTGTCGTTTGTCGGGTGGGATCACCTGTTGTGCCCATCCCTCAAAGGCCGGGACGAATAGCGCGTCGGCAAATCCAATGAGTACAGCTGCGAGAGCGTAATAGAGGAGCTGCTTGATAGCGAACACTGCGAGGATACCAGAGGCGAGCATGCTAACTCCAAAGAGGCCATCGGAGGCCACTAGGAGCCACTTACGTGGAACTCGATCAGCAAGGACGCCAGCAAATAGGATCGCCAGCACCATAGTAAGTGTCTCAGCGCCGAGGATCAAGCCGAGGTCTGTTGCTGAGTGAAGGAGTTCGAGGATGGTGAAACTAAGTGCGACAGGGAGCATGCCGTTGGCGAGCGACACGAAGCTACGAGCGATCGTGAGCCGTTGAATTACCGGATCTCGCAGAATCTCCCGTGTTGTGGAGCGTGTGGTGTGGTTGGCCTCAGACATAGCCTTGCAAGTCTAGCCGCCAGCCTGTCCGATCAAGGGTCCCACACCCCAGATCTGCGACACTTCAGCCAACTCACCAGTTGAGTCACCTTGGCGTCGAGCATTCTCCGCGGTTGACAATCGCAAAGTCGGTCGCTGCTAGACTTTCGGATACCGGCTAGGGTATCTATACGGTTGTGTCGAAGAGGAAGAGGTTTGCATGGATATTGTTGTCGTGGCCACACCGGAGCTTGGCGATAGGTCTTATGTTGTTGCTGAAGGGACCGTTGCGTTTGTCGTGGACCCGCAGCGTGATATCGATCGAATCATCCAGATCTGCGCCGAGCATGGACTGATTGTCGCTGCAGTGGGCGACACGCATATTCACAATGACTATGTGAGCGGAGGATTGGCACTCTCCAGTGAGCTCGGCGTACCATACCTTGTCCACGCGGACGATCAGGTGGCTTTTGAGCGTGTGGCGGTACGGGACGGCGATGTCTTTGAATTTGGCCCCCTGAACGTCGAAGTCCTCCATACCCCTGGCCATACACCGAACCACATTTCGTTTCGGGTAACTTCGGTGAGTGACCCGACTGGAGTGGTTATGAGTGGGGGGTCGATGCTATATGGCAGCGTAGGTCGTACCGATCTGATCTCTGAAGAGATGACCGAGCCGCTATCACGAGCTCAGTATCGATCTGCACATCGGATAGCCGATTCGTTGCCGAGCGAGACGGAGCTGATGCCGACCCATGGTTTTGGATCATTTTGTTCTGCGGTATCGGTGCAGGAGGTCTCTGACGGCACCGTTGGTGGAGAGCGTCGTGTCAACATTGTGTTCAAGTACCCAGACGAGGACGAGTTCGTAGCGATGCTGATGGCTAGTTACGATCCATATCCTGCCTACTATCGACATATGGGACCGGCCAACCGTGCAGGTGCGTCTGCACTTAGACCCATGGCGCCTCGACGACTGAGCGGTCCTGAGGCCGCCGAACTCTGCGGTGCCGGTGCCATAGCTATCGACATTCGTTCACGTCATGAGCACTACGCGAGTCACCCTCGGGGTTCGTATCTAATGGAGTATGGGAGTTCGTTCTCGACTTACCTAGGCTGGATGTTCCCGAGTGATTCGGCATTCATACTAGTTACCGATAGCTCATCTGATCCGGTTGCTGCGGTTAGGTCTTTAGGGTTTATCGGTATCGAGGAGATAGTCGGTCAGGTTGAGGCGGCGGAGCTGAGTTTGGTGCTCGGAGAGGGTTCGATCACGGCGATAGATTTTGCTGAGTACTTTGACCACCTACGTACTACACCACATCAGTTGCTCGATGTACGTAACCCTTCTGAGCACCGGCAAAACCGGCTTCCTGGAGCGATACAGATTCCAATTTATGAGGTTGCGAATCGGATCGACGAACTCGATCCTTCCATCCCTGTGGTTGTCCATTGTGCGGCTGGATTCCGAGCCTCTGCTGCAGGTTCGTTGTTGACCCAGCGTGGATTCAATGTAGTAGTCATCAACGATGATCTAGCTAATGGCCTGGCGCGTCTCTAGTTAGCTTAAAACTACCGATCTCGTCTAGATGGTCTGAACCTCGTGTAGATCAGAGTACAACTCTGCCCAAGGGGCCGATTGCATATAGTTCGCAGATCGTCTGGTTGCGCCTGCTGGCACCGGGGTCGGCAAATACCTAGCTTGCAAGGTGGCGACTGCTGACCTTCGGATGTGCTATTTGAAGTATCATCGACCTGTTCCAGTTGGGACAGATCGGTCGATTGTTGCCAATCTGTGGAGGTTCTCAGCCAAAGGTCACAGTGAAGTGGAGTCTGGCGTTCTTTCTAATGGCGACCTTCTTTGCTCCTTGAGCGGTCCTGCGCCAAAGTCTTGACCTACTCACGGCTACAAGCCAGGAGGATGACTACCCCTGACAGCCCCGCCGCCAGCACTAGCATTTCCACGGTGTCTGCAACGTCATAGGAAGTCTTGAGGTTGAATTGGCGGCTGCGAGCTAGGGTCATAGCGGTGAACTCTGTGGAATCCATCGATCGTGTCTTCTTCGTCGATTTTGTTAACGTCTATGTCTTTAGCTCAACCGGAGGTGCTTCGAGCCAGTTGCGGCCAAATACTCCAGACGACTGGGAGCGGCTACGAGCAGCCAACCCGCGATCGTTGCTGGTGTCTGTAGTCGGTCATCCTTTGGATAGGGCTGCGGGCGTTGGGGAGGATGTAAGGTCGACTCTTGGACTCGGAGATTGCGACGTAGAGCCGATCGGGCCTGGCGTGCTTTGCCTCCGGCCAGATGACCTAGCGATCTACGCCGTAGACCTCCTAGACCCACTTGGACTTCGTTACCCTGATAATGTGCCTGTGGTGGTAGGTGAGAGATCTATTGCGATGAAAGAGACAAGTGTGATGGAGTCGTCTAGCTCGGCGCGGAGTGTATGGACTGGAACGGCGAATATACAGCCGATACTGGCAATCTTGGGTCATGACTGTGCGGCGATTCGGGGTGCGTCGATGGTTGCTCTCGATGGTTGCCTCAGTGCGGTGTGGGGGGAGGAGCGCGTGGTGGTGGGGGTATCGGCGAGCACTACGGTAGAGGTAGTACTTGCTGCTGCCATCTTCGATTGCGCTGCTGCCATCTTCAAAAGAGGTCGATCAACTGAATACGTCGTCAGCGGCTGGACGAGAGAGATCTCTGCAATCGCGAGGGATCTAGCTGTGTTGAGTGGTAATCCAGTGCGGCTAGTGGATCCATTAGCAGCCCTGCAATACCACGGCATTCTATCGGAATCGCAATGGCCGATAGGGTGCGCTGACGCGGTTATTCAACCAAACGGGTCACAGCGCCTTTTGCGCAGAGGTTTTGACGATTGGGAGCGCCTAGGAAGCCGTATTCGAGAGCTAGCGAGCTCCTAATTCCAAGTGAATAATTACTCCTCTAGAATGTGTCCGCGGCTACCAGATGATGTCGAAGGGCTGGTGGGCGTCCGGGAATCTAGAATGAGGGCTCTCCTTGATTCGCGGACGTGATCTCGGATCCTCTCAGCACCGGCGTGCGATTACTAGAACTCGTCTACCTAGTGAACCGAATCGGTTGCAGGAGCACTACGGAACAGCCACTTGTGCATGAAGGCGAACTTACCAAACCACAGAATAACAAACGAAAGCAGATAGGATCCCTGCACAACGATATCGACGGCTAGCCGCGACGAACCCAAAAAGCCTGCATGAGAATGCGAGAAATCAACAAACCAGGTCGAGAAGACCAGGCTTATCAGTGCCATCACGACGTAGGGAACCACCTCGCGCCTGAATGATGACGGACTTGTTTTACCCCATGCCCAGTAGCGATTTATGAAATACGAGGGAACTGCTCCGACAAGGGTGGCAGTAATAGCTGAATCGCGTGCATTCTCAAGCCGAAACACGGAAAAGACCAGAAAGAGCACCAACTGTGAGAAGATGGCTGTTATGAGAGAGCCGGTGGCATAGCGCCAAAAACGCGACCAGAGCGCTCGAATCCTCTGGTATTGCTCTTCACTGATAATCAGCGTTGCAAGTCTTTGAACAACTAACTCAATCGGTTCCACTTGGGTTCAGTATAGCAGCCTTGGCGACGGCCCTCCAACTTAATGCCGCAGCACATGGTATTGATTACCTGCTCAAATGTTACCATTCGGTTAGGTGTCCCAGGCGTGTTGCTCATGAGTGCTGGCTAGTGCCACTAGACTCTCAGATACTGTTAAGCAGATACGTGATTTAGGTACGTGATTAGAACGTTCACCTATTCAGCGGGTAGATAACCAGAGCTGCTCTACTAGGGCAAGGGCTATTGATCTGATCGTTGGTGATGGACTCGCTTGCACGCAGTTGTCGAGACGGCTACCTCGATTGGTTAGGTAGCTATCAGGATTGGTTAGGTGCGGAAATTGGAAGATGGTACTTTGGAGCAGGGTAGTGCGGTTCGTCATGCAATAGTGACAGGGGGATCCGGTTTTATTGGGACCCATCTCGTTAAGAGATTGAAATCAGAGGGTGCCAGTGTCACCGTAGTGGACAGGAACCAGCCGCGTATCGGTGGCGTCGATTGTTTTGTGCAAGGAGCTATCGAGGATCCATCAACTTGGGAGAGGCTAGCTCGTGAGATTCCTGATGCTGCAGATACACTCGTGCATCTGGCCGCACGCACGTCGGTGCTCGAGTCGATCAAGGATCCAGTTGACGTTTTTAACTCCAACCTCGTGGGTTTTCATAACGCGCTCGAGTTCTGTCGACTCAATGGGATCGGCAGGGTAGTTCTCGCCTCCACAAATGCGGTGGTTGGCGCTAGTCAGGCCGAGATGATCACCGAGCTGTCTCCATTGGCACCTCTTACCCCTTACGGGGCCAGCAAGGCGGCTGATGAAATGTTGGGATCGGCCTACACCGAGTGTTACGGCGTGCGCGTAGCGGCGGTTCGTTTGACCAACGTATACGGGCCAAACATGTGGCGGAAAGATAGTATCGTACCCCGAATCTTCCGTTACGCCCAGGGGATGGGAGATTTTACCGTCTACGGTGATGGCCAGCAGTTTAGGGATTTTGTCAATGTTCAAGACGTGGTTGCCGCCTTTTTGACCCTTGCAGAGGGCCAGTTTGCTGGGCCAGTATCATTCGGTTCTGGTGAGAGTGTCTCGGTGAACGAACTGGTCAGGCTTGTGAGTGAGGTAGTGGGCAAGGAGTTGCGCCCAGGTAGCGTGCCCGCGAAGGCAGGCGAGATGCCTGGTGTTCGGATCTCGCTCGACCGCGCTCGTGGTGTCGGGCTCAAGGCCGATGTCGATCTGGCAAACGGTCTCCGGCAGGCTTGGACCGACTTTCTTGCCAACGGAGCCGCGCGCTAACTCATCTACGATAGCTGCAGTTGCTTCCATCTGGTAGAACCCCCTCCACTGCTAAGTGAAACGGTTCCTTCTTAGTGGGCTTCGATACTCTTGGAGTTCAGCGCAGAAGGTCTGCCCACTCAGAACTACTTAGCAACTCGGTGACCGAAGATTGTGTGGCTGCGAGCCGTCCATGCCACCAGCGGGCTATCGGTGAGTCGACGTCGCGGTACCAGGCTAATTGAGTGGCTATCGTCCCGAGTATCGCCCCCAGTGTCTCGTTGGGGGAGGTGTCAAGTAACGATTCGAAACTAAATCGCCGACCACCTGGTCGCATTCCAAGTCCATGACGGTGTGTAATCCTGATGAGTTCGGACCTAGGGAGTATCAACCCAGAGGCGACTGGAGAGAGTAGGGAGTCAAGTACAGACTCTCTATCTTTGATTATGAGCTGCTCCGGGGCGCTGCGCAACAGGTAGGGAAGCGATAGAGCCGATGGCATCGTTGCACTCCAGTCCTGGTAGACCTCATCGAGGAGCGAACCGATTCTTGTCAGACCATGGGGTGCATAGGATGAGACAGCACGCGCGTAGTTGTAGAGCCACGGACTTAGTGCCTCGTAGAAGATGACATGAGCGCGATCTTCGCTCCTTTGACGCAGCAGTAGGGCCAGTAATCGCAGCAGCAGTGCGAGTGAGTCAGGCTGTGAGGGCTGTAACTCCGGACGTAGGTAGACCGAAAGCATACCTCGTAGATAACCAACAGGTTCGCCACCAAGGATCGGGCCGATGGTTAGGTAGTAACTCGCAAATGGCGGCAGATCAAAGTCAAATAGCTCTGTAAAACCGTCCCTTGTCCACTCGAGTCCTAATACCTCCTGGATGGCTGGATGTGGATCTGGATTCTCGATGACCTCAGCCAATGCATCGAGGAGTTCTGCGTTACTCTCTTGTTGCACAGCACGGTCTCAGACGGAGGAGGGGAGTTTGAAGGCGCGTGCTGATGGTTTCAGCGGTCTCAATAACCATCGTGGCCGACGTGTTCCGTCGGGCGATACGTCTTGTGCAGGGCGAGTGAGTTGCATCCAGCGATCAAAAACAACTCTTGACCGCGAGGTGTCGACATGTACTTCGCCGTGGCTATCGCCTGGCTCAGCCTTAGTAATTGTGACCACCTGGTGCCAACAATGCATGCCAGATATCGGATCTGGGTGTACACCAAAGGTTAAATTTTGGTGTACACCGATGTCGGTCCACCAAATACGAGCGGTGTCGGGATCACTTGATTCATACGGCTCTGCTCCTCCTTGTGGTTGGAGTCCCCACCGAGTTCCGTGCTTCTCGAGTTTCACCGACCGCATCATCGCCGATGAGCCTAGATCACCAATGCGCCAGCGCCCCATGTGATGCGAACACGCGACGACACCAGGTCGTATACCCTCGGTTACCCAAGCTTTAGCGACAAAGTACCCGAGGTCGGTGTTCACTCGGACGAGGTCGCCATCGCCAAGGGTTAGGCGAGAGGCGTCGATTGGATTGATCCATACTGGGTTAGTGTGGGCAATCTCATCTAGCCACTTCGAGTTTGCCGAGCGAGTATGGATCTGCACCGGCAACCGAAACGTAGAGATAAGTGGGAATTGATCCTCTGCGAGATGTTCTGGATGGACATGGCTCTTGATGTAGGTGGGTGTAGCGTACTCCTCCCAGCCCCAGTCGGCCAAGGTGGTGGAGTAGAACTCGAGCTTGCCCGATGGGGTAGGAAAGCCTCGGCGAACGACTCCGTTAACGGCAACTCCAACCGGCCGACGTCCGTCGTCGTCAGGTGAGGGATCTCCTGAGGGAACGATATTCGATGTCGCAGGTTTGGGTGCTCTAGAGTAGACTCGCCCGAATTCAGTAATAGCCAGATCGCTTAGCTCCGCCGCCGGAACCTCTTCCGCAAAGACTTGTCCTACCCCGTTCCGAATTTCGAATGCCCCGTAGCGTTGCATAAATTCGAGCGGGGTCAGACCTTCAGTCGCCGCCGCTTCCGGCAGACCAGGTACCGAGTTTTCAAACATCCAGCGGTAGTATTCTTCGACAGTGAGTTTTGACCCCGGATGCACTCGAGATTCGAAATGTTGGCGTATTCCAAGTGAGCCGTCGGGGTCTATGCGCCATGAGAGGTCGATGTAGAACTCATTCTCCTCCCACACCTCTCCGGGGTTGACCTCGCGAGTATCATAGACTCGTCCGCCGAGACGTTCACGTGCAACCTTAAGTACGGGCTGACGGAACCCTAGCCATTGGCCGTCATACTGCTCATAGGAGAAGCTATCGTGTCGTTCGGAGGCATGTCCCATCGGGAGGATATAGTCGGCAAAAAATGCAGTCTCGTTCCAGGTCGGTGTTAGCGCCACGTAGCAACCAACTTTGCGCTCGTCAAGGAGCATCTCGATCCATGAGAAGCCGTCAGGGTTGGTCCAGACTGGGTTGTAGACCCTAGTCATGTAGACCTCTAGGCGCCGTCCGGTGCGTTCGACGAGGTGGGGTAAGAGATACGAAAGCTCGTTCATGGCAAGTGGAAACTCCAGTGGCCATGAGAGCTCATTCCAGACATTGGGATGGTTTGGCGTGTGAATCGGGCGCGGAATGTACTTGTTCCAGGCATTCAGGTTCGTCCCACCAGTGGTCGCCACGGCACCAAGAAGAGCGTTGAGTAGGAATATCGTGCGCGATACTTGCCAACCACCAAGGTTGCCAGCAGCGGCTGAGCGCCAATTGTGACTAGCGAGCGCCGTCCCGGCGGTAGCTATTGTCTCCGCAGCCTCCCGTAGTGTGTCAATCGAGACTCGCGTCTCCGCGGCCGCATACTCGAGGGTGTAGTCTGCGTAGATCGTTTTGAGATGGGCCTCAAAGTTCTCAAAGGTCTGTGGCTCTGTCGGAGCCTTGGCGGAGAGATACTCTTGCCAGTTCCACCAGGAGCGGACGAAGTCACGGTCGTAGCGATCATTTTGGATGATGTAGTTAGCGAAGGCAAGGTTCATGGCCGCCTCCGTTCCTGGCCATGGCGATATCCAAAGATCTGCGTGCGTTGCGGTATTGGATAGGCGGGTGTCAACGACGATGAGCTTTGCTCCCCGCTGGCGCGCCTCGGTGATCCGTTGGGCGTGTGGATTAAAGTAATGTCCAGTCTCAAGGTGGGAGCTGATTAGATAGATCACCTTGGCATTGGCAAAGTCTGCGCTCGGGCGATCGATGCCACTCCAGTAGTGATAGCCAGCTCGTCCACCCGAAGAGCACACGTTGGTGTGCGAGTTGTGCCCATCGACGCCCCAGGCCGCCAGTACGCGTTCTGTATAGCCATCTTCACCAGGACGACCAAGGTGTATCATGATCTCGTTCTGGCGTTCTTCGATGATAGCAGTTCTAATACGATTGGCGATGTCGCGTAACGCCTCGTCCCACGTGACTCTTTCGAAACGTCCTTGTCCTCTTGGCCCAACTCGCTTGAGCGGATAGAGGATGCGGTCAGGGTCAGTGACCTGGTTAATCGTGGCCGGCCCCTTGGCGCAGTTACGCCCACGTGATCCAGGGTGTTCTGGGTTGCCCTCGAACTTGCGGACTTGGAGCGTGTTTGGATCGACGTAGGCGAGTAGGCCACAGGCAGATTCACAGTTAAAGCAGGTCGTCGGTATCAGCATCGAGTGACGCTCAACCCGCCGTGGCCATTCACGCGAATCCAGCTCTATCCAGTCGTCCCAACGTTCTTTAGGGGGAAAGCTCGCCAGGTCAGTTTTTGATGGGCCCTGGTAGAAGGTCTCTCCGGCGGCGTCGACAGCTTCGCGCTTTGCCCGGAGCCGGTCGCTTAACTTGGCTAGTTCGCTCATTGGTTGCTCCTTAGCGTGTTTGGTCGATTGATAGATTGATTTTACGCTCCATTAGGCGAGTGGAACCGCCTGTCCAGCTTGTACAAAGGCGTGCTCGAGAGGCAGAATGCATAGCAACGCCGCTACGCCAAGGTCGATGCCCACAAACGGTGTGGCGATAGCAATCAGGTTCAAAATGATGCCTGCGAGAAAGATCCATCGGAAACGACCGCGAGTCATCTCATAAGAGGCCAGATGAGCTTTGGCGGTGGGATGGGTTATGGTGGCCTCGCCGACGACCATCAGTAGGTTGATCAGCGCAAGTATGCTCAGGATACGATCGACATAGGCAACGTGGAGAGGGTTGGCTGCTGCGACACCAAAGAGGGTGACTACAGCGCCTAGGAGTAGCGCTTGAACGACCAAATGTGGAGGCAGGAGAGGGCTCTGCCAGAGATCGCGTGCCTTCGCTTGCGCGAAGAGAAAGGCGGTGTAAAGAGCAGCAAGACAGGCGAGTGGGATTCCAGGGATAGCCAACACCTCCTCGAGCACTCTGAAGTGGGTAATCCCCGCAATTAGGTCAAGGGTGACGACGGCGCCGAACAGCATCAACCCCCAGGCGCCGCGTACCAGCCAGCTTTGTAGCCGACCTTTGAGCAGGATCAGATGAAATCGCTCTGGGTGCTTCAAATCTATTATGAGCAGAAAACCGGTGACGGCCAGAAAAACTAGCGAGGTAATTGGGCCAATGAGGCGCACTACCGGCGATCCCCATGGAAGGCGCCCGAGGACGGCGAGTAAAATCGGGACAAGATATGCACCGGCGGCAATGCCTTTTGTCCAGGTATAGAGGCTTACCTTCGAACCCCACGGGGCAGAATGCGCAACATCGTAGCCAAGCTTTGCCTCCGCCGATAAGTTGGAGTCGTGGAATCCGGCCGGGTGACCTGAAACCGCCACATCAGCTCCGCGCTGAATCTCAGACCACATGAAGGTGTCTCCGCTCGGCCGTCGGGCGGCGATAGGATCTAGGGTCGCCTGGTGGGCTCCTTTATAATAGAGTTTTGGCCGCGTCCCCTTCTCAGGTGAGCGAACCGCTACGCTCTCGCGGTGAATTATTTTTGTCGTGGGTGCCGTGGCGTCTTCGAGGCGACCAATGAGAATGGCCTCGGTTGGACAGACGACCACACAGGCCGGCTCCAGACCCACCTCGAGTCGATGTGCACAGAAGTTGCACTTCTCTGCTGAGTGGTCTTCGGGGTTGATGAAGATGGCGTCGTATGGACAAGCCGCCATGCACGCCTTGCAGCCGATGCAGATGGACTTGTCGAAGTCAACAATACCGTCGTCGCGCTGATACATAGCTCCTGTAGGACAGGCGGTTACGCAGGGCGGATTGGCGCATTGGTTGCAACGAGTGACCTGAAAGTTGCGACGAACCTCCGGGAACACCCCGACTTCGACCGCCTTGACGTAGGTTCGAGTGACACCGAGAGGAACTTGATTTTCCGATTTACATGCGGTGGTGCAAGCATGACAACCGATGCACTTGGTTTGGTCGAGTACCTTAACCCAGGTCTCCGTTAGCTTCTTCGGTTCGGTCAACAACTGGTCCCCTTTTAACAGCCATGCACTAACAGCATGCTGTTAGCCTATTACAACTATAAGCGGCTGTGGGGCCAATATTTTTGGGTATAGATTAGTGTGGCGCTAATAAAAAAAGGAGAAAGGTCTATCTGAACTGGGACTCTGCGTGGATTGCTGTTAGTTGAGTTGCGGATGAGTGAGAGGAGATCTGTTTATATGGCATAGGCTCTCGCAATCATAACTATTAATTGAGTTATATCGTGCGCTTTCGGTCTACCCAAGTGTAGCCGCCAAGGCCGACGAGAGTGAGCGCTGATAGCGCACCCAGGATAAGCGATATGCGCAGGCGAGGTGCAGAGTAAGCCATGGTCAAGGAGCTGATCCCCGCCGGCACTCGTAGGGCGATTAGGCCATCGTGGTTGATGATGCGAAGCTGTTGACCGGTATTGGCGCTGGCTCGCCAGCCGGGAGCATAGGCAAGCGTTGTGGTGACTGTCGAGGGGCGTTGGACGTCTAACTTCGCGGTAAGGGTGCCGTTGGTGGCTTGATGCTGAGACAGTATTGTTACCGTTGGGTTGGAGCGCAGGAAGCCAGAGGTTGGATGCAGACTCGCAAAGTCGATGGAGCTGTATTTTCCCTGGAAGGAACGCCACTGTAGCGGATTTAAATGGTTGACGAGTGGACCAGTGACATCGAGCTTCTGGGTGCCAGCGTTCACAACTATATCGAAACGCCGTGCATGAGCCAACCGAGAGTGTGTACGCACTGTTACAGAAGTAAGCACATTTGCGGTCACTGACTTCGGGAGATTAATCGGCACCCAACCGTTGGTGTTTACGTTGGCGTTGGAAACTACAAAGGGCGATCCAGCGAGAGTCTTGACGGTGACCTGTATTGAGGAGACCCCAGCCCCTGGGCGGATAAGGATCGATTTGGCTCCGCTTATGTCGCCTACAAAGAATGCACTCGCCCCTCGAGGCTGCAAGATGGGGCGATGTGTATGGTGCGCTAATGCGGTTGGTGATAGATGGGCAACCGGTACGCGCAAGTATCGGCGCGAGGTGATGAGTAAGTCGAGATTGAGCCGTTTGTGGTAGAGGGAGATCAGAGAGGGATCCAGGGTTGATTGGATTTTGGTCTGGGTTAGATTGTTATAGGTCGCCAACGAGAGGGACGCATATCCTTGTATCGAGTTGGTATGGGTGAAGACGTTACGGTCTAGCTGTTCGTTCGCATCGATCGCGCGACTATATAGATAGAGCCGTGGATCATAGAGTCCGTAGCGCTCGGATCCACTAATGAGCTGACTTGCCGCCGGTGCGGTTGCGTTCCCCTCGGGTTCGAAAAATGAGGGTAATACAACAAACTGGATCGCCATGCCAAACATCTGGAAGGCGAGTGCGGCTAATAACAGTTTGCGGACCGTATGGACCTTGAGTGATCGATCACCGGAGGATGAGATGCGAGGAGCCAGTTTGGGCCAAAGGAGAACGGCAATTACACCGATGGTAACCAGGATTTCGATGATTACATACAGTCGAACCTCCAATAATCCTCTTCCGGAAGGGACGCTGTTGGTCGAGACCAGTCGAAATGCGAACTGCGGTGCAATCTCTATGGTTAATCCGACGATTAGCGTGACTAGACCCAAAAGAGCGAGTAGGCAGGTTACCAGATTGTTGAGTGGTCGTATACGTCCATTGTCCCAAAAATACTCTGCACCAGCCGCCGCTAGCAACACGCCGGCAAGGTCGATATCGATGATATAGCGTGCAGCCAGTCGCTGTAGGTTGAATAGTGGGAGATGGTAGATAAGCGTTGCTACCGGGGTGTTTGAGCCCAATGCAAGTAGGGCGGCGACGATCATCAGCGTGACAAGGAAGGTCTTTGCCCACGGCTTGATGGTGGTTAGGTGTCGGGTGGCGATAGCAACGATGGCAAACGCCAGACCAACAGCCGTGATTGCGATCGTGATCTCTGTTGGGTTGTAGTTGCCGAAGTAGTTGGGAAGATAACCTCCGCTGTAGCCGCCGTAGGCGAATGGGAAGAGGATGAGCGGCAGGAAACGATAACCAAATGGACCGATACCTGCGTAGTTAGCTGGCAGATGTGCACGGTTTGACAGAGCGGTGTAGGCGAGTCCGGTCAACCACTGAGGTGTCGAGAGCCCGAGTGCGACGACAGCGGCTACCACGGTGGCTAAGAGGGCGCCAAGGCCAAGGCTTCGATAACCGATTCTTACCACGAACAAGACGCCAAGAGCGACCAGGCTAGCGAGCATTGCTTCTGGTGCACCTGCAAAGATGGCACAGGCAAAGGATATGGCTAGCCCTACTGCGTTTGCGATCCGGGCGTGACTAGAGGAGGCGTCTATGAGGCGAAGAAGGAAGAGGAGGGCAAACAGAGAGGCGAGATCACCCTCGATCATGTCGATATGAACAACTTGAGCGGTAAAGGCTCCGGTACCGACGAATACGACTCCTGCAGCTACCGCAAACCATCGGCTAATCCCGATAGTCTCTGCTATTTTCGCAACTGCGACCTCAGCGAGGAGCCAACACAAGGCCAGAGTCAGAGTCATAGCGACATTGGCTGGCAGGAGAATGAACAACACCATGAGTGGGTAGAGGGCACCGGCATTGAACCCAGCCAACAGTGGAGTACCATCCCAATTGAAGGGATCCCAAGTTGGTAGATGCCCAGCACGGTAGTCCTGGGCGACTAGCCACCGCAGCGAGATGTTCTGAGTGGCATTGTCACCTATGACTGGAGGGTGGCCGAGGAGGGCCGGCAGGATTAGCGTGAGTACAGGAAGTAGAGCTACGATGAGCCAGTTGCGATAGGTGAGGTGGTTTCCTCGGCTCGCCTCGGCGTTCACGAGGGAGCGATCCAGCGTTCGCGGAGATATGTTCGAAGTGCTGCTCGGGTGTAGTACCAGCCATAGAGGATGTTGGTTGCTTTCTTTGATTGCCCTGCGATCCTCTTGGTCATATGATCTGGGAACTCTTGGATACGCGCACCTGCAAAGGCCGCGGCTATTAGGAGCTCTGAAGATTGATATTGAGGCTGATCGAGGCGAAGCTTGCCCGCTAATGATGTAGTAAAGAGTCGGAGTCCTGACGAGGTATCTGTAACTGAAACTCTAGTAAGGCGCGATATCAAGGTTGCAAATACCTTCACGCCAAGGTCGCGAACCGGGTCACCAACTACGGTTGAACCAAGCACCCTCGATCCCTGGACAAAGTCGGCGTCGCCTGAGGTTAGATATGCAAGGCCAGTCACTAGTCCGTCAGGCGACCACTGGCCATCGGCGTCAATAACGCCGATATAGGAGGCGCCCAGCCGAATGGCTGCGAGATAGCCAAGACGAAGCGCGGCCCCTTGACCGCGGTTAATTGGTGTCTCGCAGCAGAGGGCGCCGTTTGCCGTGGCCACTGCTCTGGTCTGGTCTGTCGATCCATCTGAGATCACTAAAACCGTGGGCTTGACCCCGTCGAGTTTATCTGGCATGGCTGTGAGAACAGAAGCGATGGCGTCGGCCTCATTGTAGGCCGGTATCACTACCACCACACGGACGTCTTCTGCATCAACTGTGGACAGGAACGTGTCCAGGGTTGCCCGGTCGATGGGATCAAGTGGATCGCGAGCGTCGATCGCGAGCGGTCGAGTCACGCGCATGGTGTGTTCGAACTCCTTACCTCATAGCGTTGCGGTTTGCAACGACAGTCAATACTAAGGTCGACACGCTGCCAAAGCAGTTGGCGGACCCAGACCCATACTCTAGTGGCGACGACGGCTGGTGCTCCGGTGTCTGAGTGTGAGCCTAGGTTGTGTGTTGGCAACACGTGGAGATTGTTGGGCCCTGAGCTAGCTTGCAAAGGATTTTGTGATTTTCTCTCACCGTGGGCGATTGAACTGGTATAGTATTGAATACACTAGATATAGCGTTTGCACTTTAACTACAACGCTAATTGTGGGGTTCTAAGAGGTGACGAAGTTGGAGGGAGAGAGTATGAAAAAGCAGCTGAAGGGGTTAGAACGGCATTTCACATCCCAAGGGGTTGATCCGTTTGCATCGGTAGTGTGGGAGCGCCGTGATGCGAAGATCTCTAATTACCGGACAGGAGAGGTGGCCTTCGAACAGGATGGGGTAGAGGTGCCGAGCACCTGGAGCATGAATGCCACCAATATTCTCTCGCAGAAGTACTTCCGAGGTGCGCTCGACTCTCCTGATCGTGAGGGATCGCTTAAGACGGTAGCGGACCGTATCGTCGATACATTGGCTAGTTGGGGTCAAAAAGATGGCTATTTCACCGGACCTGACGAGGCGGCTACCTTCGCCGATGAATTGAAGTATCTCTTGATCCACCAGCGGGCTGCATTTAACTCGCCCGTGTGGTTCAACATAGGAGTGAAGGGCGTGCCACAGCAGGGTTCTGCGTGCTTCATCCTCTCCGTTGATGACACTATGGATGCCATTTTGAATTGGTATCGTGAGGAGGGTGTCATTTTCAAGGGCGGCTCTGGCTCTGGAGTCAATCTCTCTCGAATTCGATCATCGATGGAGCATCTCAATGGCGGCGGGACGGCCTCGGGACCAGTCTCGTTTATGCGTGGCGCTGACGCTTCGGCTGGGACCATCAAGTCGGGAGGCAAGACACGCCGGGCGGCCAAGATGGTCATTCTCGATGTAAGCCACCCGGATGTTGAGGAGTTCATCTGGACGAAGGCGATCGAGGAACGAAAGGCTCGCACCCTCGAGGCGGCAGGCTTCGATATGGGTGTGGACGGCAAGGATGCCTTCTCTGTGCAGTACCAGAACGCGAACAACTCGGTCAGAGTGAGCGATGAGTTCATGCAGGCGGTTCTTGAGGGCCGCGACTGGGAGCTAAGGGCTGTCACCACCGGCGAGGTACTGCGGCGGCTGCCAGCTCGTGAACTTATGCGCCAAATTGCACAGGCCGCTTGGGAGTGTGCGGACCCGGGTGTTCAGTATGACTCAACCATCAACCGCTGGCACACAACCCCTAATGCGGGCAGAATCAATGGATCCAATCCGTGTAGCGAGTACATGCACCTTGATAACTCGTCGTGTAACTTAGCCTCGATTAATCTTTTGAAGTATCTCAATGATGATGGCAGCTTTGACGTTGATGGCTTCACTCATGCGGTCTCCCTCCTGATTGTGGCGCAGGACATTCTTGTTGGCAACGCCGACTATCCGACTGATAAGATTGCCAAGACCTCACGTGCATTTCGTCAGCTCGGCATTGGTTACGCTAATCTTGGTGCGCTACTGATGGCACTCGGCTTACCCTATGATTCAGAGGCAGGGCGTGCCTATGGAGCTGCTATCACCGCGATTATGACGGGCTATGCCTATGACACCTCTGCATGCTTGGCGGCTAGGGTAGGTGCCTTCGATGGTTACGACGCTGATCGTGAGGGGATGCTACGCGTTATTGGCATGCACCATGAGCACGTATCGAAAATTAACTCTTACTTTGTGCCTCCAGAGTTGATAACGGCGGCTCAAGAGATTTGGCAAGAGACGGAGACGCTCGCCCAGGAGCAAGGGATCCGGAACGCTCAAGTGTCGTTACTGGCCCCTACTGGGACTATTGGCCTGCTCATGGACTGTGATACCACTGGGATCGAACCTGACCTTGGTCTTGTCAAGTTCAAGACACTCGTAGGCGGCGGAACGATGACTTTTGTCAATCAGACTGTTCCTCGGGCGTTGCGATCGCTTGGCTATGACCAGACAGCGATCGACTCTATAGTGGCATATATAGATGAGCACAAGACAATACTGGGTGCACCGCAACTGAAGGAAGAACACCTGCCGGTCTTTGCTTGTGCCATGGGTGACAATGTCATTAGCTACCGTGGTCACATTGCGATGATGTCGGCAGTACAGCCATTCTTGTCAGGCGCCATCTCCAAGACCGTCAATCTTCCTGAGTCTGCGACGGTGGAGGATATCGAAGAGGCCTATATAGAGAGTTGGCGGCTCGGCTTGAAGGCTGTTGCGATCTATCGCGATAACTGCAAAGTCGGTCAACCTCTCCAGACGATGCGCAAGGAAGAGAAGCCCGTAGTGACCGCAGAGGTTGCCGAGTTGCGGCGTGAGATCGCGGATCTTGGTTCACGTTCCAAGCGAGAGAGATTGCCGAGGCATCGACAGTCGAGAACATACGCATTCCAGGTCGCCGATGCTGAGGGCTATGCCACCGTCGGGGAGTATCCTGATGGACGTCCGGGCGAGGTTTTCATAAAGGTATCGAAGCAGGGATCGACGCTTGCTGGAGTTATGGACGCATTCTCGATTGCCGTCAGCCTGGGCCTCCAACATGGAGTACCAATGGAGACCTTCGTCCGCAAGTACGTGAATATGCGGTTTGAGCCTGCTGGTATCACAGACGATCAAGACATTCGTATCGCCTCGAGCCTGGTGGATTACATCTTCCGTAGGCTAGCGATTGATTACCTTGACACTGATTCTCGCGACGATTTGGGAATCCACACTACTGGCGAGCGGACTCGTAGCTTGCTGTTCCCAACAGAGGATTCACATCTTCCTTCGAACAAGGAGATTGATGAGAGTTACGGTGCTTCGGTGACGCCATTGCCTCCGCTTGACGATGCGACGCCATTCGTGCAATCAGACGCCCCGTACTGTTATTCCTGCGGCAACGTGATGCAGCGGTCTGGTTCGTGCTTTGTATGTGCGAGTTGTGGGACCACGTCAGGGTGTTCGTAATTTTTAGGGTTCTTGGAGTGTCTCCCATTGCTTAACTAAGGAAACGCCTAAAGTCGTCTCTGCGGTTAATCTTCTGTTTGTTTGCATGTCTTCCGCCCTCACCCTGTATATGGGATGGGGGCGAAGCGTGTCAGAGCCTCAACATATAATCCCCATATGTTGTGGAGCGCTCCTTAATGGTGTCATCTGTTCGGGTAATACGTCCGGTCGCGGTCGATCCTGAGGTCATTGAGCGAGTTCTTGGTGTAACCCCTCATGAGGTCGAACATGTGGATGCTCCCTCCATTTTGGTGGATGGGGAGTTCCATGTTGCTGCTAGCCGGTGGCTACTCCGCAAATATAGGTTGCGCCCTGTTGAAGCTACCATTAAAAGCCATGCGGCACGTTTAGCGCTGTATATTGCGTGGTTGCGCAACGACTGCGGCTTAGCCGGGAATGACCAGTGGTACGCTGACGTATTTGTGGTCTCGGAGGAGCAAGTCCGTCGTTACTACCGACTACGCCAATTCGATCCTAAAACTAGAGTGAGTTCTTCTGCATGGCAAGCTCAACTTTCTACCATCAAGCAGTTTCATGAGTTTCTGCGAGATACCTACCGGGTTCCGCTTCCCTTTCATATTGAGTCCTTTCTGAATCCCGTGGGCATGCGAGTTACTAGTGCGACTGAGCTGCGACCTCGCATGAGAGACGGGAGTCGCGGTACGCCAATCACTCCAGAATTTTCGGACCTGTTGATTCAAGGAGCTCTCCGCATCGACGGTCAATTGCGGCAGACCGACTCGCTCACGGTAGAGCGTGATGCCGCCTTCATTAGTTTAGGGTTGGCAACAGGAATGCGATCGGCAACGCTCGCCAGTATTACTGCCTATGAACTACCACCTCTCGGTGCCGGTCCACTAACCACCATCAGAGTACCTGATTTTATCACGAAGGGTGATGCAGGCGGAGATGCTCTTGTCTTCGCTCACCGGTTGGTGCCAGTTCATCAGTATATTCATGGAGCTAGAGACGAGCTGATAGGGATGATGCGCGCGCCATATTCACCAATCGATGCGATCGAACTCGTTGGTGCAGATTCTGATGCGTGGGAGACAACCGTGGACGGGAAAGTTAGGAGATTTACCTGGGTGGAGACCGACATGATGACTCGTAGACGCCTGGTCTTGCCAGACGGTACATCACCATTACTGTGGTACGGCGGGTATAAGGCTAAGCCCATATCCTACGCTCAGGCAGCCACGATAACGGCAATGGCACGGGATTGGACTAGAGCTCATCTTGAGCCGAATTTTCCTGCGAGTTTTCGTACGCATGATCTTCGACACACTTACGCGACACATTTGGTAGTGTGCATCTACAAGCAGGCCGTGGCCCAATATATTCATGAAAGCGCGGCTGATGCATATCGACCGGGCCGTATTGCAGATGCTGTTAGTATTGCCAAGCTATCCCTCGGCCATGCAAGTGAAGCATCGACCAATCTTTATATTCAGCATGCGCCCAAGTTTCTCGATATTAGCATTGACGAATTCTTAGGAGGGAAGTAGTGGCGCATCCAACTCGTGGGCAGACTAGCCATACATATGATATCGTCGAGGTCGTAAATATTGACTATGCGAATTTAGCGTTGGTCTACCGCGATGCGGCGCACGCCTTACCGCAACGAGTCCAATTCCGGATTGACGATCAGACGGCGGCAGCACGGCAGGTCTTTCAAGGGATTGTGGATAGCTTGGCGCTGGTTGGTGATGGCCAATGGGAATCAAGCTATACCTTAGGGCCACGAATGGGCGTGTTGGCTAAGCTCGTGGAGGTCTTTCATGCTGACGGAATCGACGATTTTAGTAGCACCTCGGTCGGACTGACAGAGCTACGGAATGCCATCGAGAAATTTGATTCTGGTAGCAAGCGTAGCCTCAACAAGCTAATGGGGAGAGTGTTGCAGACTTGTCACCCCAATGGTCAGGTATTAGCGAAAGCACTAAGAGGCTCTCCTGACATTCATGTGGATAAACTCGCCCTTTCATAGGGTCACTTTAGGTCAATGGGTCCGAGAAGCTTGCACACCAGGGCCAGGGTAGCCTTGGCGGAGTGAAACCTATACGAGCGGGCAATGATGGAGCGAGCCTTGGTGTTAAGTCCCTCGACCCTCCCGTTGGATACCCCAAGTCTGATGGAGGCGAGGATACCTTCTCTATGAGTACGGATGGTCTTTGAGAGTCGGATGAAACTCGGTGGTCTTGAACTCAGAGGCTCGCTTTCACCAGTGATCGAGCATCTCGTTCAGCTTCCTCACGAGGTGCGATGCACGGCGAGGACCTGGACTGCTTAGGTTGGGTGGATTGCTTGTGGCGCAATATGTCGACTAGATGGTGGTGTTGTCCGAGTGGGAAGCTGTTCGCGTGCTTGATGCTCAACAGGGAAGCCAGAAGGGAACCATGAACTGCTGCATTAAAGCGGAACGGTAACTAGCCCAAGTTGTAAAATAGTGAGGTTCTGGTGGTTCACTTTGCCTTATAGATTTGTTTGTAGTCTCACCATGTAGGTCAGCATGGAGCATGTTTTGGTCAGAATTGTGGTCGTGGAGGTCTCCTGGGGATGATGAGCAAGACTAAAGTGTCGGTAGTATCAGCCGCTGTGCTAGTAGTTGTTCTCGTCATGGGAATAGTCATCTTCGGTAGGATCAACGGTAACACGACCAGACCTGGCGCAACAGCCCCGAATGCTGTAGGTGGTGGATTACTTGTTGGGGTTGGACCATCACTAGGTGGAATATCTATCTACAGTCCGCTGTCCGGACGGCCACTCAGGGAACTTACCGCACCCCCGTTTGGACATTTCCCTTTTCTCAGCCCCAACGGGAGTTCAGTATACTTCACCACTTCAACACCAGGTAGCGAGGAGACCTGCGAATCTGACATTGAGAAAAAGCTGATCGATGGCAAGAGCCATCCGATTGTCCAGGGCCAACATATCAACATCAACTCCTTTACCATGACCCGGAACCGACACTGGGCACTCTGGCTCTCTTCAAGTGCGGGTTGTAACCCCAGACCTCCGTATGCGCTGCACAAGATGAATGTGAAGACCGGCCAGACGCAAGTGCAGAACTACCGTACTTTCGTCGATTCCATGGCCGTAACGGCCAACGGATCGGAACTTGCGCTCGAACAGGGAGCGATAGCAGTCCCTGCCAGTCAATCACGTGAGAAGATCTACCTCTATGCATGGGCGAGCGCCACACCGGAGGCGAGTCCAGCGAATGTCTTGCCATGTCCCAAGGGCGACTCTGAATGTACTCAGACATCACCTGCCTTTACCCAGAACGGCGAGCTCTTCTATATCGCATCTATCGGACCCCATGACGTAAACTGTTACTATGGTGGATGTGCAACACAGAGGTTCATACTCGTGCGTATGCATCAGCACAAGGCGATCCAGGTCGCCTCTGTCGTCGCTCCGAGTTTCCAGACCTATCTGGCCGTCTCGCCATCCGGCAACGAAGCAGTGTTGAGCATTGGTAGGCGGTCATACTTTTGGAAGGCAGGTCATGGGCTGGTTCGCATAGCGACGCTGTACGAGGAGTCATGGTAGCAACGTGAGCAAGCAGTTCATTGTGGTGGTGACAGTTGCGGACTGAGTATTTGCTACTTCCACTTGATCACTCGAACTAGGCGAGTCGGCACGCGCTTAGATCACGATGGGCCTCTCAATACGCTTGATGCAGTAGATGAAGTTGCACCGTTTGGTCCGAAGTGGCCGCTTGTTTTCAGCCGTTGGGGTTTGGGGACGGGCGCTGTAGGTGGGGAGACTTGTCAACGTATCTTCACTCCACCGAATTGATCCCACGCTACTTTAGTTCAGAATGCAAGTAGAGGCGTGCACAAGGGGCTGTCCAGTGGGATGTGGTAGCTTCGCGTGCGGGGATGATGAATCGGGATACTGTGTTGGAATATCTGAGTGTCCTGCGGACGGGCGCATCGCAGTGACGATAGCGGATTGGTTAATTCAACATGCCATGGCCTTTCCTCTGGCAACGACCTAGCAGAAGACACTTTTTGAGTGAGGCGCCCTTGGCGGGTTGAACAAGTGGCAACCTGTGGGGAGGACACTACACGGTGCCTGGAAGACACTTTAATGTGGAAGACACCCCTAGAGTTCGAAAGACTTCGTAAAAAGAGCAACTCTTTTACTGTCTTCCTGATGATAGTTATACCTATAGGTGATTTAGAGGCTTCATAATTGAGCTGTTAACTCGAAGCCGGTCTCTGTGATTAATTCGCGAAGACCGGCTTCATTGGACGTTGAACCGACATTCATAGGGCGTGAATGGAGGACTTCGCGCGCTTGAAGTCTGCCAGGACTCGGCACAGCGGACCCAGCGAAGCGTAACCGCGCCCAAAGCTGTGTGAGCAGCTTAGGAAGCCATGTCCATAAGGGCGACGAGGATGTCGCTTGTTGTTTGTGTCACTGCGTTGTGAAGCTGCCAAGCCGCATTGGCAATTGATGGCAACTAAGCGGTTGGTGCGCCGACGACGTGACGATGATTTCTTCTGTCTAGAAGGACTAAGGAGCTCGTGTTCACATAGGACGGTGGGCCCGATTAAACACCTGTGGCGAGCAGAATTGCCGCAGCTAGTGGTTTTGCAGAGATCGATGCCTGTGTCACATCGCGATCTGGTCATCCTCGGTCCAGCCGATACACCTCGTTGCGCTCGGCGTTTTTGCACATATGTGACGGATTGGTACGCTTTGGTCGACCAATAGTGTGACGCCGTGACCGTCAACCTCGTCTTTAGAGTAAGAGTGAAGGTCTGCTGGAGCTTGAGCTTTAAGAAACTTCTGCCGATACCCCCAAAGCGGGGTGTGGCTTGGCCGTTCGTGTGTTAGTCTGTTGCAAGACGATTTCGGACGAGTCCATGCGTGGATCACAACCGAGTATCTGGAGGGTTTGCAGATGAAGAAGCAGTTCAGGCGTAATGCCTGGCAGGCTATCGGCGGTGCGGCACTGGCTGCAGTGGTGCTTTCGGCAGCAAGTTCCTCGGGAGCTACTCCTGAGTTAGCGAGTTCCGTCCAATCAATGCGGCAACAGGCCAGCGTATTGACGCAGAAGATAGCGGCCCTGAACGCACAGGTTCAGTCGATCAGTTCGCATTATGCGTCGGTTCAGGGTCAAATTCGCCAGCTGCAAGGGAAGGAGAGTGGCGTCGAAGCTACTATCGCTCAAAAGCAGCGGGAGTTGAAGAAACTCCACGGAGAGATAGTCAGTGAGGCGGTGTCGCTTTTCGCACAGGCTGGTACTGATTCTCAGGTGTTGAGCGTCCTACAGGACAACCCAAACTCATCTGCGGTGGCCCAGGTGGATATATCGACAGCGTCGTCGACGCAGGAGCAGGCGGTTAACGCCTATCAGGCGGTCCAACAACAACTCGCTATCCAAAAGTCGCAGCTGCAGGCTGATAAGGCGCAACAGACGTCGTTATTGTCATTGTTGAGCACACAGGAGGCAAAGGCACAAACCGCGCAGCAACAGGTATCGACGGAGTTGGCGAGTGTAAACTCGCAGATCCAGCAGATGGTCACTGCTCAACTGGCCGCCCAACAGCGGGCTCGACAAGCTCTGCTTGTGCAGCAACAGCTTGCAGCAGAGCGCATTGCAGCAGCACAACAGGCAGCGGCAGCACAACAGGCAGCACAACAGGCAGCGGCCGCCAGTGCCAGCCAAGGGCAAGCCACAAGCCCTAGTCCGCAAGCGCCCGTCGTGGTGAATCCGTCGCCAGCCGCGGTGGCGCCTAGTGGTTATGCAAACCCGCTTCGCTCGATAGGCGGCCTACAGTCCTGGCGAGTTGATCAAGGTGTCGACTACAACGGCTACGGCCCGATCTATGCGATTGGCGATGGGGTAGTCTTGTCTACGTTTAACGGAGGGTGGCCCGGAGGTACGTTCATAACCTATCGACTTACCAATGGTCCCGCGGCAGGACTAGTAGTTTACGCCGCTGAAGACATCAACCCGGATGTCAGCGTCGGGCAAGCAGTAACCCCTAATACCGTCATCGGGACGCTTTACAACGGGCCTGATGGTATAGAGACTGGCTGGGCCGACGGTGGAGCCCTCGGTGAGACGATGGCAATGAGCTATGGCCAGTTCTATGGATCCAACACTACGGGATTTGGCTACAACTTCTCACAACTGCTTTCGTCACTTGGTGCTCCTGGTGGAGTTGTACAAAATAGCCCGACTGGCTCGGTTCCAGGAAACTGGCCGCAGTGGTGATCTACTCTTGGCGTGTTGATTAGCTGCACATGCCGATTCAACGAGCTTTGGAGTGAATCTGGATACCGATCTGCAGAGACGGTAGTACTGGGTATTAGGGTTTAGCTTACCGGTGATACCGTTTCCGGTTGGGGCAGCATCATCAAACAAGAGCTGTTCTTCGCACATCGGGACGACTATACGATAAAGAGCCGAGTGCTTGTGGCTGGGTTTGCTTAGTAGTAGTTGGGTTAGCAGACGATCATCCATTCCAGGTAGGTTTGGAAGGCCGCGGTGTTTTGGATCACTAGTCAAACCTTCGGAACGAAGTGTGTGGTTCTACTTGTTTTGCTGTAATGAACTAATGTTTGCTGTGGCAATATCTTGCCATGATTGGTGAGCCTATCAACTCTTTCGCTGACTGAATAAGCGTTAGTTCAAATTGGGTCCCCAAAATTTGGAACCATTGCGCGTGTGTGCCTAGAATCCGGCTATTGGCTTCCCAAGTTAGGATTCAGTGAAGGGGTGAAGTTTGAACGATAGTGGTGGGGATTTCGACATGGGGTATGTTTCGGGAGCGCCTCCCAGGTCCGACAGCCCAAAACTCTTGCGATGGATCTCCTTGTTGGCTCTCATTGCTACATATTGCCTGATTGTGCTTGGCAGTACCGTTCGGGTGACTCATTCGGGAATGGGGTGCCGCAGCTGGCCGCTCTGTAATGGGCATATTGCACCTTTGGATAATTTTCATTCTGCCATAGAGCAGTACCATCGCTATGGTGCAGCAATTGTTAGCGTACTCGTCTTTTATACTGGTTTTCTGGCCTGGAGACACTGTCGGCGCCTGCCTCGCGTGTTCGTTCCAGCTTTGTTGTCTTGTGGGGTTATCCTACTCCAGGTTGCCCTCGGTGCGTTGACGGTGCTCACTCACAACGCGCCGATTACTGTGGGGATGCATCTGGTTACAGGACTCATTGAACTTGCTATCGTTACAGTGGTGGCGGTAACTACTCGCAGTGGCTCGTCTTTGCCAACTGAACGAGTGGCTCTGCCGACGGGTCTAACTAAGCAGAATGTACTCCGATGGGGTCTTGTCGCGGTCATGTCGACGCTCGCTATTATTATCACAGGTTCGGTAGTTGTTAATACCCATGCGTCCAAGTCCTGTCCCCAATGGCCATTCTGCGCCGGTCCGTTGCACTTGGTTGCTGCCCAATACCTTCATAGGGGGGTAGTGCTAGTAGGCGTTGTGCTAATTGGCTTGGCACTCCACAGGGCATGGGGAAAGTGGAGAGGGCTAGGAGTCGGTGCGATTATCGTGATCGACGCTGTAATTTTGGCGGTACAAATCGTGATTGGAGCGTTCTCAGCGATATTGCGAGCTCCCGCTTATATTCAGGATCTTCACCTGGCCACAGCCGCGCTGTTTTGGGTTGGAATCATCACCTTCGCGACTATGGCATGGGATCGGATGTCCTTTCACGAGGAGCAGTTGCAGTCTCAGCTAGACCAACAGGTTCGATGACAGCGCGGACTGTATAAGGTGCACTTGGCAGGATACGCCGCAACTTTATAACAACACTTCTGTATTCTGCCACAGCGTACTGTGCCAAAGTGAGGCCAAGGTCCTCTTGTTCAACGGATGCCCCGTACCCCGTGGCGTACGATCACCAACCCTGATGCAGCCGGCATGGACGGCCGCTGGCAGCTGGATTACTTCATACAAATAGCCGAGAAGAGATATTATGTCAAGTGTCGGCGTAGATCAGCACTAATTTGCTGTCTTGTCTCAAATAGGACCGCTCCTTCCTGGCGACTGCCAATATCTGCCAGACGCTGAAGTTCAAGTTCGCACCTCTCTAATGTCAGTGCTCTCTTAGCGCCTGCAGAGGAGGCGCGTGCCAACCGGCTTAGGAGCGGACTTGTGCCACATACGCCGAAACGGACCCAAGGACCTGACCCCTAGCCTCGTCCGGAGACTTGAAACTCCAGCAACGACTCTTCATTCTTGGGACTGGCTCGCCGACCGCGAGATAGCATTCGTCTTAGAGTTGCCATATCACATGGATTCATTTGCGTTCAAGCTGTTCCATGAAGTTGCCCAGCTCTTGTTTGCGCATGTACGGCCAGGCGAATTGAACGTTGATGGGGATCGATGGCGCCAAGATTCTAATGCTGTCAGGCACAGAGAATGGGTAAACATTCGATGTTACAAGTCTATAGAGGACCCCTTTAGAGATGTTCCGCTACTCAGATCCGGCAGACACCTTAGCCGTAGGTGTGGCCTTCAACGATTGTGTGGATGTGGACACACATGCCGTAGGCAAAGCTGTCGCCGCCATTGCTGGGCCAACCACCTACCTACGTCGCATTGCGGCAACCTCCTGGCGCCATTTGCTCCGTATTAAACACGAGTGATGCCCCAGCGAACTACCAGCAAGGGGTTTAATGGTTAGGGATCTCACCGTCTCGTCATAACTATGTTGTGAATATTCCCAGGTTCTCCTTGGGAATCGCAGGAAACGATACCCTCAATAATATTGCGCAACCAAGGTGCGTTCTTATGCTTTCGCGGGTTGTCTATGATCCCAAATCCAGCCTCATGGACACTCTGGTGACGGTATTAGTGGAGCCGGTGGCGTGGCCCGGCTTGGAAGAGACAGCTAGCACGATGATCGGTAGCGTCACAAGCAGGAGCGCCACAAGTAGGGCTATACCAACCCACCGCCCATTCCAGGTCTTTGTTGGCTGATTCGGTTCCACCCTACCTCCTAACGCTGTCAGTCTAGCTCGGAACTGACCTAAGGTTGAACTAATCCGAGACACGCCCGTGCGGTGGAGGCCGACAAATTAATTGTTCCGTAGGTCCGTTCATCAAGGTAGTACGGGCATTGCCTAGGTTTACTGGTATTCATCAAGAGGATAACCTCTGCCCACTTCTGTTGTCGAAGCGCTCGGTATAGTCTGCCGTTCGTGCGCACGTATGAACCAGAACGGTAGATTTAGAGCCAAGAAGAACACTAGGGCAACTAGGCCGGCAATAGCTATGTACCAAGGCCATGGTCCAAATAGGTTCAGAATGCTCCAGGAGTGTGGTCGCCTTCTGAGAAACATATAGTTTCCACCGGTGCTCCAGTCGACAAAAGCGGTAAATGCGGTATAGAAAACGGTAATAATGTAGACTTTCACCACCGCAAACCTGTTTGGAACAATTTGAAGACCAACCACCAAATAGATGGCAGCTACTACTACGGCTAGATGGCCCAGAGTATATTGAAATACAAGAAGGTTTGGTAAGGTTCGAGGTAGATCTGGGGTAATTATTCCCTCAATCACGCCAGCTAGTGCCCAAAAATAGAGTACTTCAACAAGGAGTTGGGTTCGCCACCAACAGGCAGCAGCTGCAACGAATACTGCTATATCGCAGAGATATAGCGGCAATCCATAACTGGGTCTCCATGGACCATCAGTAAATATGGTGTAGAACCAGAGCAGTCCTTTTGCTAACAGAAGGATCGAGAGAAAACGAGCAATTGTGACGCCTTTCCCATCATGGTCGACGCGCGCAATACGGCAAAATACCACGGTGGCCACTATAGCTACCACGATTCCGCCGATGTAGTAATGGAGTGTTGTTGGTGTCATCCGTGTGGTAGGTCTCCCTAGGCAGCAGTTGCACTATCTATTCCCGCAGTTCTTTACCACCCTTCAGATCTCAGATTAGTTACCTTAGGTCAAACCCATGCCTGCACTGTTGGGAATTCGGATGCGGATAATTAAAGGTCTGGTGTCTGTAACAGACTGTGTCCATTGATCGGAGCTGATCTCCGGGGATTGAATGTGACCATTAACTGGTGAACGGAAGAGCCTGCATACCCCTCTACCCCACTTCTTGTGGCCACGTCCAGCAGAGTGGGCATCAAGGGTGCCATGGCATGGTTCTTTGGGCTTGAGCCTCCCACACAGGCCTTTCCATCGTTCATATAGCAGATGAGCCAATCTGTCCGGAGAAGCTGCCATCGCAATCCTCCATGGTGGTTACGCATCAGTAGACCATCCACCCTGTGTACTGCCATTATTGTGCATATGCTGGGCGGTGCATCCAGATAAGTCCTACCTCCAACGCGCCATCTTCTGGTCCGCAGCGATGCACTGATTGCTGAGAGACGCTCGCAGTTTAAAGTTCGGAGATCGGGACACCAGGGGTCAGGGGATTGGTGGTGAAAATGTTGAGTATTTGCTATCCGCTGTGATAACTCGCGTCGCGAGGTTAGGTTTTGTGTCGTATAGTCCGATTCTCTGCAAGGAACCCTAGGCTCGGTTGGGTTCGAACTAGCCTGAGGGGTGTCCTGATGTCAATTCGAGAGGAGCACAGGTGATGAGACATTTTCGAGAGGATCATGTCAATGACCGGAAGCGAATATTTACAGCGACGTCTGTGATTCTCGTGGCCGGGCTTGCTTTGGCGGCCTGTGGGTCTTCTAGTTCGCCGTCGTCTACCTCTTCTAGCAAACAGACCAGCAGCTTGAAGTCGAGTTCGAAGAAGACAAAGTCATCGGCTGCTTCGACCGTTGGCCAGGTTAGTCGTTGCCGATCTGCAAACCTTGTTGCGCACATGGTATCTACACAGGGTGCTGCTGGAAGCATTATTAGGACTTATACACTGGTAAACACCGGCTCAACGAGCTGTACTCTGTACGGTTACCCAGGGCTCCAACTGCTTGGGGCGAGTGGCCAAAAGTTGCCCACTGAAGTGCTTCGTACACCAGCCGCAGAGGCTACAGTTAAACTGGCTCATGACGCCAGTGCGGCGTTTTCACTGAAGTATGCTGACTCGACTGGCTATGGCAGCGAGTCCTGTCCTAGCTCCGCCAGTTTGGAGATTACGCCTCCGAACGCCTATCACTCTCTCACCGTAACGGGAGCTGCTGGCGTCATAGACGCTTTCGGAGGTACTACTCAGGCGCTTAAATGCGGGATTCTCAACGTTGAACCTGTAGCCGCCGACCAAGGCTAGAGGGCCGCTCGAGCATCTCATGGGAGAGTGGGATGATCGCTACGACTGTGATATCCTTACTATAGGTCGTTTAGTGCCACTGAGGGAGATCTGATGTCTGATGCTAATGAGTTGCGGTCACTGGCCTCGACGTATCAAGAACTTGCCGCTAGGGTCGAGAGGATCGAACGTGCACTCCTCGAACGCAAACTTGAGTCGCCGGCGCAACCACTACGCCAAGTAGGGGCCCATTCGCGTGCTATCCTCCGCGAACTCGAGGAGGCGGTTCGTCGAGTCGAACATCACGACGGAGGACGGTGAGATCACCCGTGACTCAGCGAAGTCGTTGGCTTGCACTTGGCGGGGTTGTTGTTCTCATTGCTGGGATTGGGCTTGAGGGCGTTGGCAATGGGACGACAGCGGCGTCAGCTGGGATTGCTCATCGAGCACTACTCACCGCCTTGGTGAGGTCTGCTATGAGTGGAGTCGTGGCGCTCTTGGTAGTTGGTTTTGGCCTGTTAGCAGCCACTGTTTTGAGGCGTGCGAGTCACAGGGGTTCTCGTTGGCTGGTTAACCAAGATGATCCTTTTGCTTTCCCGTGGTGGCTCAAGCTACTGGTCTCAGCCGGAGCTATCTTTTTCCTGGTTTTTATCGGCTTTCTCTTTAGTGAACTCGCTCCACGACGCAGGCACCAGGCAAGATCTATCCAGCGCCACGGTGTTACCAGGAGTCCTGTCCCGAAGGTGGCGCAATCAGGACTCACCCATTTTGACTATCTCGTACCCCTAGTTGTCGGAGTGGCGGTTCTGATCGGGCTCGGCGTAATTGCCAAGCTACGCCAACGATCACAGCGTCGACGTAGTCAAGAGCGACCTCATCACCTTCATAGTCGCGCGAGCTTCGACTCCAGAATCCCATCGCTTGCGCAAGTCGAGGGGTTGATCGACCCACGAGAAAAGGTCTATGCATGCTGGGACTACGCTGAGACACGTCTGTTCCAGCTCGGTATCCGTCGTTTAACCTATGAGTCCCCGACTGAGTTTGTCAGTCGGGTTCGATCGAGCCTGCCTTTCCCGAGTCTTGAGTTAGAGACTCTGGCGAATCTGTTCGTCGAGGCCCGGTACTCAGACCACGGCATCGGACAAAAGGACAGCGAACTTGCTTATGCGGTCGTGACCCTCTTCGATTCGGCGTGCGAACGCCAGCGCTCATATGCGTAAATCTATCTTTATCACTGTTTTGGTGACCATAGTCGTGGGTGTGGCGCTCGCCTTTTTCCACATTGTCAATCTACAAGTCGCGACCAAAGTGGTGGTTGTGGTCATAAGTTTGATATTGGTAATTTCGTCAATACCCGACCAGGCCCGTGCCTGGTTAAGGTTTAGAAATTCGCGTTCGCTACAGAGCTTTGAGCAGGCTATCGAACCCGACCCGCTCGATGCACTGCTGTTGACCTACAGCTCGGACAAGAGTGCCGAACGACAGTTATGCGCGCTTCTCGATGATCTTCTTGACGCTGCCCGGCGGAGGGGTGGCGATCAAATCCCCGCAATCCAGATGCGACTTCGCAATCCGCGATCCATCGATATCGCTACCCCATCCATCCTGGACGACGATCTACTCGAGCACTCACTTAAATTACTGGAGGAAAGTTGGAAGCTCGAATAAGGGACTACCACGATGCCATCATCTCCGTACTCGGCGAGATGAATAACGTGATCCACGGGAAGGATGAGGTAATCTCGCTCGTGGTCTCATCGGTCATTGCAGGTGGCCATGTCCTACTCGAGGATGTGCCTGGAGTTGCAAAGACGCTGCTCGCCCGTAGTCTCGCTACCGTGTTGGGACTCGACTTTGCCCGAATACAGTTCACGCCTGATCTTCTGCCGAGCGACATCATAGGGATGAGCATCTGGGAACCCGAGACTCGAAGAATGGAATTCAAACGCGGTCCGATATTCGCCAATATCCTGCTCGCCGACGAGCTGAACCGGGCATCGCCAAAGACTCAGTCTGCGTTGTTGGAGGCGATGGCGGAGTCGCAAGTGACGGTTGACGGTGTGACTTATCGGCTCCCAGATCCGTTTGTTGTTATAGCTACTCAGAATCCAATCGAGTTCGAAGGTACCTACCCGCTGCCTGAGGCACAGGTAGACCGCTTCCTAACCTCTACCAGCGTCGGCTACCCTGGCGAAGTTGATGAGCGCTACATAGTGACCGATCATCTCGTGACCGGAACCGCTAACCGCACCGTGACAGAGATTTTGGACGTCCATAAGTTGATCGAAGTACGTGGTGTCCTTCAGAAGATATTCGTCTCGGAGCCGATCGTCGAGTACTTGGTTGCGCTCACCCGTTTCACGCGGAGCCGCCCTTCGGTATCATTGGGCGCGAGCCCTCGTGGATCGATTGCCCTAGCCCTCCTGTCGCGTGCATCGGCAGCAATTGCCGGTCGGGACTTCGTCACCCCAGAGGATGTGAAGGCGATGGCGGTCCCGGCTCTTGCTCATCGGATACGTCTGAGTCCAGAGGCTTGGATTCGGGGAGTGAGGCGCGAGAGTGTGATCAACGAGGCGATCCAAGCCGTCCCTGCACCAGTCTCTATCGATGTTGCCGACGATCACCGCTGATGCAACGCCGCTACACGGTACGATTTCAGCTTCTACTGCTTGGGGCATGGACTACGTTAGTGTTGGGAGCCTTCAGCGGTCCAGCAGTGATTGCCGTAGGTACTCCGATGATAATACTGGTGGCTTTCGCACTTCTACGGCCGCGTACTCCATTCGGGTCGACGAGTCTGTCTGCGACAGATGACTCGTCTGTCTGTTTCGAGGGGGATGTTGTACGACTTCATCTGCACTTTGAACACCTGAATTCCGAGCGTCATCGCCTCGAGATCCGTAACGAGCAGATGGTGGTGGGAATCTACAACTTACGATCGAGCGATGAGGTGGTCGAGGCGTCGCTCCCGCTCTTTGGCAGCTACCGGCTAGCTGGAAGTACCCTAATCCGTGAAGGATACTTCGGACTCTACGAGGACTATCTTCCGCTTGAGCTATCCGAACCAATAAAGGTCTTTCCGATGATCGAAGATGTCACTCCGCTAGCGCGGTTAGTCAAAGCTCAATTTGCGCTCGGGCGTCATCGGTCTACACAACAAAGCCATGCTGGTCTTGAGTTCATCGATGTGCGCGAAGCTGGCCCGGGTGATCCGTTGACAGATGTCAACTGGAAGACAACAGCACGTACAGGGAACATCTGGCTCAACCAGCGCAGCAGCGACCTGCCGTTGGATCTCGTTATCCTGCTGGACACCTTCCCTTCCGCTGCCCTCACTACCTTGGTGAAGTTAGCCTCGAATCTCGCACGCGCTCATCTACGAAATTTCGATCGAGTTGGGCTGGTAGTGTTTGGCGGCACCATCGGCTGGATACCCCCGGCCTCCGGGCACTTCCAGGAGCGCCTGATCTCTGAGCGCCTACTTTTGATCAGGTCCTACACAACGGCAGCTGACAAGCGCATCGACCTCATACCACAGCGTGCGCTCCCTCGAACTGCTACGGTCATGGTGGTTAGCGCGCTTTATGATCGTCGAATCATTCAGGCGATCAAAGACTTGAGGTTTGCGGGCCACCAGGTGGTTGTTGTCGGCCCAGTTGCCTTCAACGGATTCGATGCCACTCATCTGAGTGACTCTGACAATGACGACTCTGACAATGACGACTCTGGCCATAACGAATCTGTTTATCGGGTTCCCAGCGTGAGCAGCCGTGTCAAACGCTTGAATACGCTTATACGTCGCCAGCTCCTGGATGATCTAGCTGGGCTCAATGTCACGGTCATCGATACGGACCTCAAGTCGACTCTAAGTCAGAGAAGCTTGAGCCATGTCGATTAGCTCAGTTAGGGTTGCAGGCAGCCTCCTGCTCTTGCTTGGGGTCGTTCTTGGCTTTCTTGCAACCGCAAATGAATCACTGGTTATCACGCTGTTTGCACTGCTAACGGTAGTCGCTGCCATAACCGCTGTCGTGAGTCCGGAGAGGATCGCCTTTCTCTGCGTCGGGGCTGCCATTGTTTGTCTTGCCGCGATGGTTGCCACCAAACCTCCAACGAGTGACGTTGGCCTTCTCCTGCTAGCCCCACTTGGCGTAGTAACTGTGCTGGGTAGCCTGCTGATCACGTCAAAAACCTCAATAGTCGACTGCTTTAATCTTGCAGAGTGGTCGATTCTCCTTGCGACTGGTGTTATCTCAGTTCTCGTGGTAGTGATCGCTATGGTGACCCCCCTGGCCGGGTTATCCGGTCAACTTATCTCAGGGGTCTTGGTCGTCATCGCTATTGGTGTACTCAATCAGCTTGTGAGGAGTTCGCGAGATGCGAGACGCCAATAAGGGTATTTGTCGCCCCTAAGTTTGGCAGATCGCTGACGGAGATGACTACTTAATCGGTCTGATATCGATCTCCAATCGACAGGAACCCCTCCCCCACTACCTGGATCTTTACCAGGTTTGTGGTCCCTCGAACCCCGAAGGGAATCCCAGCCGCGAGTGCGCACAGGTCACCAGTCTCGCATAGGTCCAAATCTATTGCAGCATCGATGGCCTCTTGAATCATGACCTCAGTGCTTGGTGAGCGTGGTATCACTGCTGGAATCACACCATAGCTGAGTGTAAGTGATCTCGCTGCAAACTCGTCTGGGGTGGCGCCAACGACGGGTACATTCGGGCGGTAGCGAGAGATCGTGCGGGCGGAGTGTCCGGACTCTGTTACGGCGATAACTACCTTGAGAGCGAGATTGCGACTGAGGTCGGCGGCGGCGAAACCGATAGCATCGGCAGTCGAATGGATAGCGCGGACCGGATGTGTAAGCAGGGTTAGGCTCTGGTCGGTGACAATCTGTTCGGTAGCCCGGGCTATTCGATCCATCTGTCCAACTGCATCGACTGGATAGGAGCCGACTGCAGTCTCGGCAGAGAGCATGATAGCGTCGGTACCGTCAAGGATCGCATTGGCAACATCGGAGGCTTCAGCTCTGGTCGGTGTTGGGGCACTGATCATAGATTCAAGCATCTGGGTAGCGGTAATCACCATCTTCCCCCGGGCGTTTGCCAGGTGGATAATCCGTTTCTGCTCGATCGGCACCTCCTCAACGGGAATCTCGACCCCGAGGTCACCGCGTGCAACCATCACTGCATCGGCCACATCCATGATCTCTGCGATGCGACCAAGTGCGTCGCGGCGTTCTATTTTGGCCACCAACCTTGGAATATTCGGTCCATGGGCGTTCTCCAGCATGAATTCACGAGCTATAGTCAGGTCCGAGGCGCTCCCCACGAACGATAGTGCAAGAAAATCGACGTTATGTTCGAGGAGAAAGCTGGCATCGTGAAAATCCTTATCCGTCATCGCGGGGATGGAGAGATGCGAATCAGGCAGGTTAACGCCTTTGCGGATGGAGAGCGATCCTCCTTGGGTCACCAACACCGATACGCCGTGCTCGTTACGTTCTTGAACTAGTCCCCTTACGGCACCATCGGCGAAGGCGATACTGTCACCGCGGGCGACCTCTGTAAGTACACCCAATGGAGTGATGGTGATGGCATCAACATCTTCCTCCGGGTCGCCCTCTGATAGCATAAATTGATCGCCCGGCTTAACCAGATGGATACGTGCTGGAAGCCCGGTAATGCGGAGCTTTGGACCACATAGGTCACCGAGAATTCCGATGATTTGGCCGGTACGTCTGGCTGCTTCACGTACGTTGTCGATCGTGGTGCTGTGTTCAGCAAACGTTCCGTGCGACATGTTTACACGCGCTACATTCATTCCCGCCTCTATAAGCGCAACGAGGCTATCGACCTCCTGAGAGGCGGGTCCAATACTGCAGACGATTTTCGTTCGCCGGGGTGCGTTCATGTTGACTCCAGTTAGATCTTCCTAACACCTTACTTTGCCGGATAGAGGAACTCGATGCGTACGGTGGGTGTCGAAGGCGAGTTTTCATGGACAAGTGTCTTCTTGGCAGGTTACAGTGATTCCTCATTTCGCAATACCAGAGCTGGAGTTGCAAACTATGTACAAAGTACCAAAAAGTGAGAACTGCGAACAAAATGGCCACTGTAGAAGATCGTGCCCTCGGTCAAGTTGTGGACACCGAATCAGTTCATCGCAGCACTGCCATCCGAGCGCGGTGTTAGTTATCCTTGGCTGGAGTGGTGAGCGATCGCGCCAGCCGAAGCAGGAAGCCACGGATGCTCGAGTCTGCAAAACGATGGAATACCGCCTGATCCATTAGCTGCCCCGTCCTGCCCAATGGTGCACGATATGTCCCTTCGATCCACAGCTGGCTGATCTCGGATCCCATCTGCGATATGCCTAGTGTGCCTTCGAAGGTGGGTAAGAGTCGCGACCCGGATACAGGAGACCAGGTAATAGGGAAAAGCACACTATCTCTTGAGCGTGACGGAGAGGCGAGAGTTATGAGTACAGAGGCACCGAAGATCCTGGCCGCCTTAAGGTCCATGCGAGCTTGCACAGCACTTTCGCTTAGCTGTGTTCCTGTGAGCAGTTCTCCAAGCCAGCTGCTCGGATGCTGGGTGATCTGTAGCGCAGCTGACTCCCAGTTCAAATCCAGGTCCACGAAGTCCCGAACAAATCGAACAGGAGGTTCTTCTCCATCTACTGCGGCGCCGTCTTCTGCATACTCAACCACGATCGTACTTCATCTCGCCTTTCATCGTAGAGAAAACAATCTAGAACCATGGATGCTGGCCAGCAACGAGTGACTTTAGTCCTTTAGGTAGAGGACTCTTGGGGATCAAAGAGCCCAGGCTTCCCGCTTGGTGTCGCTATTGAGACCAACACCATGGCTGCAACCACAACCATACCACCAATCCAGACTCGGATACTCTCGCTCTGATGAAGGGCTACGAAGGCAATGACAGCGGCGAAGACGGGCTCAAAAGAGTAGAGAACCGAAACCTCGATGGAACTCAACCAACGAAGCGACCAGGTCTGTATGAGAAAACCTAGAGCTGATGCTCCGATCCCGTTGATGACCACGGTTGCCCATGCCTCGCTGGAGGCATGTAGCGGGATCAGTCCGCTCCCGCCGGGTCGCAGGGCGACGACTCCGGCGAGCACAGTGACCGTCGCCATCTGGAGTATTGTGAAGCGGATGATGGCCACCATTGTGTTGCTGTAGTGCTCTACGACTACGAGCTGTAACGCAAACAAGATTGCACAGCCGACGACGAGCGCAACGCCGAGTAGACGCCCGTGAGCTTGCGGACTAGCGAGCAGATAAAGTCCAAATACTGCAATGATGGTTGCTGCGAGTTGGAGTTTAGCAGGCCTGCGCCCGAGGGCAAGAAAGATGATCGGCACCAGGACGACCGAAAGACCAGTCAGGAATCCAGCCAATGACGCCGAGATGTAGCGTTGACCCTCGGTCTGAGTCAAGTAGGCGCCGAAGAGCAAGGCACCTGTGACCAGGCCACCCGTGAGTTCACCACGACCTAAGCCTCGCCAGAACGATCGACGCAGGCCAAACACGACACATAGGAGTACGGAGGCGACGAGAAACCGTAAGAACGTTAGCGTTACCGCTCCGATAGAGTGGAGGGCTACCTGGTTCAGCGAAAAGGTAACACCCCATATAGCGGTAACCCCAAGAAGAGCGATGCGTGCACTTCGATGGCGATAATCCATCACAGGTGGCCCATCATCGCCAGCCGAGCAGATATGCTACCCTGCACATGAGCAACTCCCCTATTAAGACCTCAAAATTAGCGGATTATATCTCGGTAACCGAAACCGTATTTTACATCATCGTAGCCCTGTTTTTGGCGTTGATGGCTGCCGCCGTCCTCTACCAAGCTGTCCATAGTCTCTTTAGTGTCGACCTGAACGGTGACGTTACGAGATCGCTGGTCTCGACACTGAACGAGGTTCTCTTTGTCATCATCTTGTTAGAGCTGATGAGCACGGTCTACAATCATCTGAAGAACGGTGGGTTTCAGCTACGGCCGTTCCTCATCATTGGCATAGTCTCTTCCGTACGTCGAATTCTTGTCCTTGGGGCACAACTATCGACGATACATAAATCGGTCAGCTCGACTGAGTTCCACTCCGCCGTCATGGAGCTTCTGGTGGAGACGTTGGTGGTGCTTGCGCTTACCGTCGCCCTCTACCTCCATGCGCTAGCTAAGCGCAAGAAGAACTCCAAACAGACTACTGACGTTGATCCTCAGTAAGGATAGGTTTCCTAGCTGCCATCGCCTCATCGAGACGCCTAACAGGGGTATTGCGCGGCATAGCGAGGACCGCCTCTGCATCCGTTCGGGCGGAGGCCACTATCTCCTCTAGCGCCTGCGCGATAGCCTCTAGCGTCTGCGGCGACTCGGTTTCGGTTGGTTCAATCATAAGCGCCTCGTGCACAACTAGAGGAAAATAGACGGTCGGTGAGTGGAACCCGGCGTCGAGGAGGGCTTTGGCGACATCGAGTGCTCGCACGCCAGTCTCGGCCTTCAACCGCTCAGCAGAGACCACAAATTCGTGCATGCACGGTTGCTGAAACGCGACCTCGAAGGTGTCGGCTATGCGAGCCTTGAGCCAGTTGGCGTTGAGCACCGCGAGCTCGGACATCGTTCGTAACCCATCGCTGCCTAGGTACTGCATGAAGGCCAATGCCCTTGCAAGTACAACCGCGTTCCCGTAGAAGGCATGAACTCTACCGATGGAACGTCTGGGTGCCACCCAGGTATAAGAGGATCCACCATCTAACGAACGTGGTAGTGGACCGGGTAGAAAGTCGGCTAGATGCTCCACGACGGCCACCGGCCCAGCTCCTGGCCCTCCACCTCCGTGGGGGGTGGCAAAGGTCTTGTGGAGATTGGAGTGAACAATGTCAAAACCCATGTCACCAGGGCGTGCAACCCCTACGATAGCGTTCAAGTTCGCGCCGTCGTAGTAGGCGAGACCGTCGACGGAGTGAATCACATCTAAGATCTCACGAATCTCACGCTCAAAGAGTCCAAGCGTGTTCGGGTTAGTAAGCATGATCCCGGCTGTGTCTTCATCGACGAGTTCGCGGAGTTTGGCAAGATCGACGAGGCCGTCAGGTCCACTCGGTACGGTGATGGCTTCGTATCCCGCTAATGAGACTGATGCCGGGTTAGTTCCATGCGCTGAGTCAGGAATTACGACCTTGGTGGGCTTGCGACCGCGAGACGTGTGGTATGCCCTCATGATCAGGAGGCCAGTAAGTTCACCACTGGCCCCTGCCGGCGGCTGCAAAGTAGCCTGTGCCATCCCAGTGATCTCGCAGACGTAGTGCTCGAGTTCGTTTAGGAGCCGCAGCCAACCCTGGATCGCCTCCGGTGGCGTTAGTGGATGAACGTTGGTGAGGCCGTCTATGGCCGCAACTTGATCGGCGAACTTGGGGTTGTACTTCATCGTACACGAGCCCAGGGGGTAGGCCCCAAGGTCGACTGAGTAGTTGCGGCTCGCGAGACGGGTATAGTGCGCTACCAGGTCTCTCTCCGATACCTCTGGGAGCTCAACCGCCTCCTCTCGCACCCAAGACTGAATCTCGCTTAGATCCATCGACGGCACTTCGGAGTTGCGAAGCGAGAAGGAGCGACGGGTTGGGACCGATAGCTCAAAAATCGTGGGCTCTTCGGCGTCACCCATAAGCGGCGAGGAGGCCGCGCGGCCACCAGGTGCACTCGTCATAGAAAATCTCATCTCAACTCCTTCGCCAGCGAATCGACAAAGCTATCAATCTCTGTTCGGGTGCGAGCCTCGGTCACGGCTAGCACTAGACGATCATCAAGACCTGGTGGAACAACTCCGGCCAGGAAACCATGTTGAAGCATGCGGTGTTGCAAGTCAGTAGCACTTCCAAAGGTGCGCACCGTGAACTCACGGAAGAAGTTACGAGTACTGGGCACTAGACCGATCTCGCTAAGTCGCGATGCCAGATAATGGGCGCCGTCGTAGTTGCGCCGAGCCAAGAGTTGGAAGCCTCGCTTGCCGAGCCATGCCATGTGGATAGCTGCTTGGATGGCCATCAAGGTCTGGTTGGTGCACACATTTGAGGTCGCCTTCTCTCGGCGTATATCCTGCTCTCGAGTTCGAAGTGTGGTCACAAACGATCTTCGTCCCTCGAGGTCTCGTGTCTCTCCAACGAGGCGCCCAGGCATAAGGCGAACGTACTCGGCTCGTGCGGCGAATAGTCCCAAATATGGACCGCCGAAGGACAATGGTATGCCAAGCGACTGGCCCTCGCCAACTACAATATCGGCACCGAGAGTGCCCGGAGAGCGCAACAGACCAAGCGCAATTGGGTCTGCTACGACGATTAGAAGCGCCCGTTCGCTATCAGCTAGGGCGCGTGCTTCCTCGAGATGTTCGATGGCCCCGAAGTAGTTAGGGTAAGCGACTATGACCGCTGCTGCCCCAGCGTGATCAGCACTGCCAGATCCGAAGTTGGTGCTGTCATCAGCCTCCAAGTCAAGGTGCTCGATCTCGAGGTGAGTCCCTGTTCCAAAGGTGGCGAGAGCCTCACGATAGCTAGGATTCACGCCGTTTGAGACGATAACACGCCGTTGTTTGGTGAAGCCAACCGCCATGTTGACAGCCTCAACCAAGCTGGCAGCCCCATCGTATAGCGACGCATTCGCGATCGGTAGCCCGAAGAGACGTGCAACCATGGTTTGAAACTCAAATAGTGCTTGCAGTACCCCTTGAGCAACCTCTGGTTGATAGGGCGTGTAGGCGGTCACGAACGCCGATTGGCTTCCAAGATGGCGAGCGGCAGCGGATAGGTCGTGATCGTAGGCGCCTGCGCCAGCGAAACTCACCAGCGAGCTCCTGACGGCGGAGTTATCTCTTCCAAAACGTGAGAATTGTTCTAGAACCTCGATCTCTGACAGATCACTTGGTAAGGAAAGAGGTTCAGTTCGCACCAACGCCGACGGAATCGAGGCATATAACTCCTCGAGTGAGCTCATCCCTAAGTCTGTCAACATCTGCTCGATCTCCTCCTCGGTATGAGGCGCAAAAGACGGCAACCGATCCTCCTTTATCTACTATTTAAATCGGGTATGTGACCTCGACGCAGGAGGCCCTCATGGTAGTGATCGTAGCATTGACGCGGACGAACACCTGGTGCGTGAACATCAGTTCATAGCGGCGAATGGGTACGCACAACGTTCGATAGCGAGCATCGAGCCATTGCGCTCCAGGTAGATCGGTTCTGGGCTGTCGGCCTTCAGGAACCCTAAACCGATGCCTTGTTTGCGCAACGGTGAATAGCCGCCACTTGAGACCCAACCAACCTCAACTTGATTCGAATAGATGCGTTCACCTGTCCGAAGCGGAGCCCGCGTGCCTGTAGTAAGACCGGTGATCAGCGGTGAGACTCCGTCAATCTTCTGCTGAAGAAGTGCCACCTTGCCCGGAAATTCACCCTTGTCAAACTTAACAACCCAGTCCAGTCGCGCATTAAGCGGGGTCAAGCCATTGCCGAGCTCATGACCGTGCAGCGGCAAGCCTGCCTCAAGACGTAACGTATCCCGAGAGCCGAGCCCACATGGTTTTACCCCCGCCTCAATTAGGGCAAGAAAACACTCTTCTGCCACCTCATTTGGCAACGAAAGCTCCACCCCATCGCTGCCGGTATAGCCAGTGCCAGAGACGATTACCGGGGCACCTTGATAGCTTCCATGAATAAGCCGATTTTTGCTCGGAAGTTCGGCGGTGGAGATCAGGTCAGCTACGTATGCCCTGGCCGCTGGTCCCTGCACTGCAAGTATGGTTCTTGAGTCAGTTATGTCATCACCGCCAACGTTGGCTAGAACGTTCTCAGTGTTGGCGGCGTTGGGCATGACGTGAAAACGAGTATCCTCGAGCCACCATACGATGATATCATCGAGCACTGAACCGTTCTCGTCAAGCAGGTGGGTGTACTGAGCTCTGCCAGCCGAAATTCGAGCAAGATCGTTGGTGAAGACTGCTTGCAGCCGTGCAAAAGCCTCCGGACCCGACACCTCTACGCTGCCGAGGTGGCTGACATCGAAGACGCCAGCGCCGGTACGAACAGCGAGGTGTTCCGCAATCGTCCCCTCTGAATAGGCTAGCGGCATCTCATAGCCACCAAATTCAGTCATCTTGGCACCAAGCCGAAGGTGGGTGGCATGGAGAGCAGTGGTCTTGGTCACTTCTCACATGTTAACTGCCGTTGTTAGGGTTACCCAACATTCTTTTTAGGGACCATAGAAAGTTCTATCTGTTCAGTTGTATATAAGCGGCAGAGGCGGAGGCGACTGTCGAGGTGATCGAGTTCGACTCGGATACAAGCCTGCTGTTCACACCAGCCCTCCAGGCGTTCAAAGACATCGCTATCCGAACCAAAGGCGACGAAGGTAGCTTGTGCCCTCGACACCCTTTGCTCCGGCTGGGTGTAGGGCTGATAACCGATGAGGATAGATTCGTCGGCTCGCATGACATTAGTGATCAGCACTTCAGGTTCATAGGCCATCGTAGAGGTGAGATGACTGGCGTTGAACTCTGCAGCTCTTCTGGCCCGTATGGAGTCCATGAATCGTGTGTGACGCCTCCACCCCACCAGGAATGCGATGATTCCCATCAACACGATGGTAGATGGGAACACGACGAGTGAAAGCATGGATCCCTGTGGCACTCCCTCATTCTATAGCAGCCGCTATAGTTATTCGGGAATTCCATCGATTGGATTGCCAGCCTATGCTGGGAACCGTGAACACCCATCGGCTGCCATCTATTATTCGTGCCGCTGTGCCATCGATCATCACCGCGATCAGGTTGGTTCTACTCATACCGGTATGGATATTGCTGCGCCACGGCCACCAGGATGTCGCCGCCGCAATTCTCCTTGCGGTGATGGGGATCACCGATTTTCTCGACGGCTATGTCGCGCGTCGTACCGGAGCAGTCACTACCTTCGGCAAGATTTTTGACCCTCTCTCCGATCGTGTTGTGCTCATCGTGATTGCAGTAGCTGCGCTCGTCGATCACCTGGTCCCCGTATGGCTACTCGTCCTTGTGCTCGCACGCGAGATACTTGTTGGGATTACCGTCCTTGCTGACCTGCTAATTCATCGTCATCGTAACGACGTTGTCTGGATCGGGAAAGCCGGTACCTTTGGTTTGCTACTAGGATTTCCGTTGGTAGTTCTTGGCGACGGATTGAGTCAGCCGATCGTAAGAATTATAGCCATCGTTGTAATGTCGGTGGCGGTCGTTCTTTTGTACGTCGCGCTCGCTCTCTACGCCCTAAACTTTGTGAGAATAGCTCACCCAGAGGAACTACCCTAGCAAGACCGTTGCGGCCACAACGGTCGAATGGGAGGTTGTCATGCAGGCAGTTATTATCGCTGGAGGAGAGGGAACCCGGTTACGCCCTCTCACGAGCACAACACCCAAGCCGATGCTACCAATCGCGAACAAGCCAATGATTGGACATGTGGTCGAGCTCCTGGCTGCCCATGGGGTAACCGACATCATCGTGACCGTTGCATATCTTGGGAATGCTATAAGGAACTACCTCGGTGATGGAGCCGAGTTTGGCGTGTCGGTGCGCTACCTCCAGGAGGAGACTCCGTTAGGCACCGCAGGGGCTGTAGCCCACGCGCGTCATCTCGTACGGGGCACGTTCCTGGTGCTTAGCGGAGATGTGTTGACCGATATCAACTTAGGCGAGGCGATACAGTTTCACCAGTATCATAACGCTAAGGCGACCATGGTCTTGACTGCGGTAGACGCGCCCACCGAGTTCGGTATCGTTGCAACCGACGAGACTGGACGAGTAGAGCAACTCATCGAAAAACCAACCTGGGGTGAGGTGTTCACTGATACGGTCAACACCGGAATTTACGTACTCGAACCAGAGGTCCTAGATACGATACCAACTGATCGCCCAGTCGACTTCTCAAGTGAGGTATTCCCCCGCCTGTTGGCCGATGGAGAGGAGCTTTTCGGCTTTATCTCCGAAGGCTACTGGGCTGATGTCGGCACTTTTGGAGGGTTTTTCCAGACCGGGAGGGACATCCTCGATGGTCGAACCCACACTCAATTAGAGGGTTTCAGCTTCCAGGGTGGCGTCATGATTGGCAAGGACTGTGACGTTGATCCCACCGCAAAGATCGAGGGACCCGCACTTATCGGGAACTATGTCTACCTTGGACCCGGGACCGAAATTCGACCTTACACCGTATTAGGAGACAACGCTCGCATAGAGACAGGTTCAGTGCTGTCGGGTGCAATCGTCTTTGATCATGTCTTCGTAGGTGAATCCTGCCGGATTAGAGGTGCGATACTTGGACGAGGAGCGGAGATTCGTTCTCGATCCGTGGTTAACGATGGGGTCATCATCGCAGACGGCGTCTACGTCGGCCGCGAAGCGGTATTAGCGCCAGACATCAAGATCTACCCTGCCAAGAAGATCGAACCTCTATCTACGGTCACGAACTCCATCGTGTGGGAGGCTGGATCGCCTCGGACCGTCTTTGGTCCGATAGGCATATCGGGTCTTGCTAACATTGACATCACGCCAGAGCTAGCATGTCGCATCGCCATGGCCTATGGGTCGATGCTACCCCTCCACTCCGTGGTCATGGCCGCCAGGGACACCTCACGATCAGCTCGAGCTATCAAGCGGGCGATGATGGTTGGGTTTAACTCAGTGGGGATGGATGTAGAGGATCTCGAGGTCTCGACATTGCCCGTTATGCGTCACCTAGTGGCCAGATCTGACAGTCGTGCTGGTGTGCGAGTCGCGCTCGACCCTCAGGACCCACAGGGACTACTGATACACCTCATCGATGAAACCGGATGCGATCTCTCCCCTGGTGATAGGCGCAAGGTCGAGAGAGCTCTCGAACGCGAAGATTTTCGACGAGTCTCGGGTTCGGAAGTTGGAGATCTACGTGCCTATCCCCGCTCCTTTGAGAGTTGGAAGGCCGAACTCAATGACCGACTCCCAATGCGGCGCATTCGCAGACTAGGTGCCAAGATTGTTATTGACTTTTCTTATGGTAGTGGGAATCTCTCGTTACCTCAGGTACTCGCATCTCTTGGCATGGACATCCTTGCCGTCAACTCATACCCGTCAACGATTCGTTCGATAACTCACGATCCACACAATCAACTGCAGGCACTTGCCAGGCTTGTTGTTGCATCCTCTGCACAGCTTGGCCTGCTTGTTGATCCAGGTGCCGAACGCATTACGGTTGTAGACGACGAGGGAATAGCGTTTAACGATGCTGAGTTAGCAGCACTCCTTACCAAGCTGGTGATCCAGAGCGACGGGATCCAAGAGGTGATTGCCCCGGTAAATATGCCAAACACACTCGAAAATCTCGCAAATGAAGCTGAGATTCGCTTTACATGGGCAGGGCTGGACCTCAATGACATCAGCACTCGGGTCCGCACGAGTGAGGTCCCCGCCATCGGAGTCGGCGGTAGAGGACTTTTTCTTTTCTCAAACCTCACCTCCGTTCCAGATGCAGCCGTCAGCCTTGGATACCTCCTTTCTGGGCTCGAGCACGTCCGTCAACCCCTTTCACGGCTGCGTAGGGCGATCAAGGTACCAAAGGTCCATGTTGATGAGATTCCAGTGAGTTATGCGCAGATGGGTTACACGATGCGAGAGTTGCGAGCCCAGGCTGAAGCAGAATCTCACGAGCACCTCATTGCCATTGATGGCATCCGTCTCAGTGATCACGATAGGTTTTGGCTCGTCGCTCCAGACCAGCAGGAGCCGCTGCTAAAGGTCTGGGTTTCTGATGAAGATGAATCGGCCGCGACCGCAACTATAGCGAAACTTCATCAACAGGTACGGTCAATTCGTGACGCTGCGCCTCATCTTGGTTGAGGGGAGTCCGCTCCCCATCGAGAACGACGGTACTTTCTTGATCATTCATTCGGCCATCGGTAGCTCGTGCCCAGTAGAGGCGTGCTAGACCCAGAGCGAGATCTCCCAACAACCGCTGTGGTTACAAATCCTGCGGAATGTATCCTCTTGGCTATGGAGGGGTAACCTCGGCTCTGTAGCATACGTGTGTTCATGTATGCTACAGAGCCTTATCATTGGCAGCGACACGAAAATGGACGGCGCAGACGCCTACCATTTCCCCCTTAGAGGGTGAGGACTGTCTGCGTTCTTAGTCGCGACCGTTTTTGCCCGCGACCGCCAAGATCTTGCAGTGAAGCTTATTTTTTTGGTTGTGAGTGAGCACAGATGAGATTAACCAGTTAGCCTTGGCAACTATGAACTTTCCTGAGCATCTTCAGTACACAGCTGAGCACGAGTGGGTCCTTATCGCCGATGGCGTAGCCACTATGGGGATCACCGATTACGCCCAAGACGCCCTCGGTGATGTCGTCTTCGTCGGCGTTCCTGAGATAGGGCGTTCAGTCGGGGTTGGGGATTCAATCGCCGAGGTGGAGTCGACCAAGTCTGTCTCCGATATCTTTGCCCCAGTCGCAGGTGTGATAGCCGAGGTCAACGAGCAGCTGAGCTCAACACCTGAGCTACTCAACAGTGACCCCTATGGTGAGGGGTGGATCTGCCGGCTCACCATGACCGGTGATGATGCCAAGCAACTGCTCGACATCGCTGCATATCGTAAACTCCTCAACAGCGAGTAAGGCGTGTCAGTCTGTCCGCAGTGTCAAGAAGTCAACCCTCCAGCGGCTCGGTTTTGCGCCGCCTGTGGTTCGCGCCTGCTCGAGCTTCCTGAGGAGACCACTGGTTCGCTCGATGTGGTGGATCCAGGGCTACTCCAACAGGGTGATGTGACGGAGCACATCGCTCAAGCGCCAGCCGGGGGCTATGGCTTTTTGATGATTCAGATTGGACAAGAGGCAGGTTCTTGGTTTCAGTTGGATCGGCAGACGATGAGTATTGGTCGACATCCAGACAGTGATATCTTTCTCAATGATGTTACCGTCTCCCGACGCCACGCTGAGATTACCCTCAGGGATGATGAATACTACATTAAGGATGCTGGGTCTCTCAACGGAACCTATATGAACCGCGAGCGGGTTGAGGAGGAGAGATTGTGCCCGGGCAACGAGATACAGATCGGGAAGTTTCGGCTGTTGTTCCTGCGACAGGGGCAGGGCGACTGACTACCACACCCAGATGGGAGGTCTTGCGAGGCGATTCGGGACGAGAATTCTCCATAAAAGAGGTGCTCACCCTTCTTCAGGAGGAGTTCCCAGAGGTAACGATCTCGAAGATCCGTTTTTTGGAGAGTCAGGGACTGATCGCCCCGGAACGCAATGCTGCTGGCTATAGGAAGTTTTTTCAACAAGATATCGAACGCCTCTGCGAGGTGCTACGGTTGCAAAAATCCACCTATATGCCGTTACGCAAGATCAAGGAGCACCTCGAAGCGGATACCAGAGTGGATCTCTTCTCCCAGGAACCTGAACCCGAGATCTCCTTGGAGGTGGAGCCAGTAGTTGGGTCCCCATCGTCGGCCAGTCGGCCCGAGCTCTTCCCCATCGATGAGCTTGCTCGCCTTACCGGGGCTAGCACTAAAAGTATCGAAGAGATGATCCGTAACGGACTGATTACCGGTGTGACCGTCGCCGGCCAACGTCATTTTTCGCCTACCGAGATTGAGATCGTGCGCACTATCCACTCGTTCGCGAAGTTCGGTCTCGAACCACGGCACCTGCGTCACTATCGGACCTCAACCGATAGAGAGGTAGGGCTTATCGAACAGCTGCTCATGCCACTCGTTCGTCAACGAAGCCCAGAGGGGCGTCGTAAAGCTGCCGATGAGCTTGTTGAGCTTGTTGAACTCAGCTCCGGATTGCGAGGCTTATTGCTCGAAAACGCGCTGTCTCAGCTCAAAAAGCTCACCGATCACTCATCTTCGTAGAGTTCGTCGTCATCTGAGGAACCTCTAGCCAGCGCCACGCCAAAGACGATTAGGAAAAAGACTCCTCCGATGATCGCTGCTACGCCAAGAGAGACGGAGATGAAAAAGGCACCAATGATGGCTAATGCGAGTATCCCCGCGACGATCAATACCGCTTTCACTGAAAAGTTCACCTCCGTCTCGCCAACTAGGTCTAGCGTAGCTCCACTAGGATAAAGGCTGGTGAAGGTGTGGATTTGCAACTTATACCTGTTGGGCTAATGTACTAGTTGTCTTGGCGTCAAACTCAGCAACCACAGGACGAGCGGTGCAGCTAGTCGGAGAAGTCCTCTGGTCGTATTGACTTGAGAAAGTCGCGAAACTCGCCGACGATCTCCTCCTGCTGAACTTGCGGACCTGAATCGGCCTGAGTCTCATCGAAAACGGTACCCTCTGCGTTCATGATTGCTTCATCAATGAAGATGGATGCTCCACTTCGGATAGCGAGAGCCACTGAGTCCGACGGTCTAGCACTAATACGATGCTCAATTCCGTTCGCCACGAGCGTAACTTCGGCATAGTAGGTTCCATTTCGCACTTCGGTCACGACTACTTGCGATATCTGTGCATCAAGCACCTCAAGAAAGGTGCAGGCGAGATCGTGAGTCAGCGGCCTTGGGGGGTCAACGTTGGCGATGGCGAGGTCGATAGCGTTGGCCTCAGGAACGCCGATGAAAATGGGCACCACTCGGTAAGGCGTGGATAGCTCCTGTAATAGAAGTACAGGCGAGTTGGAGCGAAGATCCACTTTTACACCAGCTACCTCAACCTCAACCATACTCATATTCTAGCCATGACCCGCGCATTGCGTAATGACTCGGACCCTCAGTTGTTCAGATAATGCCAATAGCATTGTGTGCAGATCCGAGGCGTAGCGATCGACCAAGCTCTCGCCAGCGATGTTGCGTCCTGGCCGTTGGTAATCGATCGGTTCCTATCCAAGATGATTGAGTGCCGAGAGTCCTACCGAGGATGCTAAGTTCTCAAGGTGGCTGGTTATCCAGGTGAACTGGTTAAGCATCATCACCACTCCAAAGATCAATAAGATGACGGCCGACGCTATCGTGAGGACGCGCGTGTGTTGTTTGACAAACTTAATAGCCCCCATGGCGCGAGTAAAAACAAGCCCAGTAACGAGGAAGGGAACGGCGAGTCCGGCAGAGTATGCCAACAATAACAGCATCCCCTTGAGGACTAACGTCTGAGTCGCTGCAATTGCGAGTACTGAACCAAGAATAGGACCAATACATGGTGTCCAGCCGAAGGCAAACGCCATCCCTGCAACCGGTGCAGCAAACTTCCCATAGCGCTGCAGCTTCGGATGGAAACGACGCTCCATCGCTAATTGGGGGGCCGACGAGAACTGCGTAACTAAAAGGAACACAGCCATGAGGATGAGAACGGCGCCTCCAACACGTTCGATGGCGACATGGTCGCGTGCTAGCTGTTGCCCTAGGGCTGACGCAGTTAGCCCTAGGGCAGTAAAGACGACCGTAAAACCAGCTGCAAACAGCAGCGTTGAAGAGGTCACTTTGCGAAGCTGCAGCACACTCCCGCTAGCGATCTCATCGGCATCGAGGCCCGAGACTACAGACAGATACGCAGGGACCAAAGGAAGGACGCACGGAGACAGAAACGAGATCACTCCCCCGCCGAAGGCGATGATGTAACTCCCGCTAATTCCCACATAGCCAGTATAGGAGACGTCCGACCCACCAAGTTGGCTCGGTCAAGATGAGTCTCATCGAATAGTTGTCTAATCGAGTTCGCATAGAGCACCTGGTGGTCCGATCTAGCGAGTAGGCGGATGTTGCGCTCGCGCCTGCTAGACCCTAACATGGTGGAGAGGAGGTGTGGTGGATACTTTTCACTATCTCGGGCTCTTGACGGCTTGGTCGATTAGCCCGTTTTCGATCGCTATCCTATTTGTTCTTGTAGCGCTTGTTGCTTGGTACCTCGACGGAGTTCTGAAGGTGCGCGCAAAGGGACGCAAGTGGTCGAATGCGAGAGTGGTTGCCTTTGTTGGTGGAGCATTCGCAGTCGAGTATGCGCTTGGCGGACCGGTATCGGTGTATGTGATGCGCTACTTCACTGCTCACATTGCACAACATCTACTTCTGATGATTGTGGCTCCTGGCTTGATGGCACTCTCTGCGCCGGTCACCTTGGCGTTACAGACCTCAAGACCCAGAGTCCGCAAACTCATCGACAGCTTCTTGCATTCGCGCTTTTTGCATGTTGTCACCTTCCCACTTGTCGTCTTTGTGCTCTACTACGGAGTCATGTGGTGGTTTTTCACCTCGACGGCGGTTGGCTTCGCGATGGCGCATATGTGGCTAATGGACATTCTAAACATACTGTTTTTCGCTGGTGGCGTCTTGTTCTGGTGGCCGATCATTGGCAAGGACACCATCATTCACTGGAGGCTAGGATTCGGCGGTAGGATTCTCTCGCTTGCCATCGGGATCCCCTTTGAGACCTTTTTGGGCATTACCATCACCTCTAACAAGGTTTCGTTGGCACCATCAGTCTATTCGCTTGGCAATTGGCACGCTGGCGGTCAGGTTTTATGGGGCGGGGGCGAGGCGATGACAACCATTGGTTTGGCTATTGTGATTGGCAGCTGGATCGCTTCTGAAGATCGTGCTCATCGCAGGATGAACGCTAGCACTGAAGCGTTTCCGCTCTCGAGCCGCGGCGAGGGCATGCCCAAGGAGTACTACTGGGCTCAGCAGATTATTGCACGTACCCCTGTTGACTCCCCGGTCCACCAGGAAGCTCTCTCGGTACTCGAACAGATCGAACGAGAGCAGAGTAGGCACCGCCAAACCCACGATAGCGATAGTGCCGTTACGACGAACGCACGCACCGCTCCAGCAGGCGGTGCAGGGAACATTAGCACCGCTCCAGCAGGCGGTGCGGTGGATTAGCAGTTGTCAATTTGTTGAACCGATAGGTTCGCAAGTGGAGCTAGGACCGTGATGCGCGAGGGTGAAACTCGTTGTAGACCTTTGTGAGATGGGCCACCGAAACCTTGGTATAGATCTCAGTGGTGGCGATTGATGCGTGTCCGAGAAGCTCCTGGATAACTCTCAAATCGGCACCTGCCTCCACGAGGTGGGTGGCACATGAGTGCCGCAGTGTATGCGGCGAGAAACGGCTACCGAGGCCAACTGCCTGGGCGCGTTTCTTTAGCGCGAACCAGGCTCCCTGGCGAGTAAGACGGGCTCCGGTCTGATTAACAAAGACGGCCCGCTCTGCAGGGTGATTCCTAATCAGCTGTCGGCGAGATTCACTAAGATAACCAGACAAGAAGCTGGCCGCAATTGGTGGCACGGGCACCAACCGTTCCTTCGAACCCTTTCCGGTGACCGTAAGCCAGAAGGAGTCCTCGCGGAGATCCTCTAGATCGAGCCCTACCAACTCCGAGATCCGCATCCCCGAGGCGTACAGAAGCTCCAACATCGCCCTGTCGCGGCTCGCTAGTGGATCCGTGGGCACGGTAGCTTCGAGGAGTGTCACTGTCTCTGCGACCGAAAGAGCTTTAGGGAGGGATGCGATCTCGGTGTGGAGTCGAAGTCCTTCCATCGGATCATAAACCATCTGACCGCTGGCTATTAGATAGCTGTAGAGCCCACGAGCAGCTGAGGCTGCCCGGGCGGCACTCCTGGCTGAGGTCGTGCACTTATAGTCGGCGAGGAAGGCCGCAAGATCTTGACGATTAGCGCCAAGGATCGAGGTCTCATGGCTGAGTAGATAGCCGAGCAGTCGTAAGAGATCTCCTCGGTAGGCCAAGATTGTAAGCTCACTTCGCTCCTGCATTACGGCGAGAAAAACCAGGTACTCGTCTATCAGTGAGCTTCCGGGTAGATCTTCCTCTGCCTCAACTGAAGCGTTCACCGACGTTTGCTGACTCAGGATAGTTCGATGGGTCAAGCCCGTGCTGGAGCAGATAGAGTTTGCTCAAAGTGATCCCAACGATGGATTTGCCATCATCGAGCTCTTGAAGTGCTGAGAACTCACCGAGGGCACCGATGCTTAGCGCCCGAATCTGCATGTCCTCTTCCTCTACGGACTGTGGCGCAAGAGGCGCATCTGATAACCCAAGCGCAATAACCACGTGTGTGGTCTCATTAGTAAAGCCGGGAGAGTTCAGAAAAGAACCGACAAGTTCTAGTCTATCGGCCTTGAGTCCGCACTCCTCCTGGAGTTCGCGTTCAGCGGTGGTGAGGAGCTCCTCACCTGGGACGTCACACTTGCCAGCTGGCAGTTCGATAAGGTGCCGTTCTACGGATGGTCGAAACTGCCTGACCACCACTACACGGCCATTCGTGAGCAGCGGAACGATGACAACTGCACCAGGGTGCTCGACGACTGTCCTCCGATAGTCGACCCCGTTTACTCGGAACGACTTCTCGCGCATGGTAAGAAACCCGTTGGTCGCCAAGGTGCGCTCGCCGATCTTGGCGAAGGTCATATCAATGCTCCTTGGCAAACTCTAGAGCCGACCCTACGAGCCCTAGAAACAATGGGTGCGGTCGATTGGGCCGGGATTGGAACTCCGGGTGTGCTTGGGTTCCCACCCAGAACGGGTGTCCCGATAGTTCGATGAACTCCACCAGACGTCCATCGGGTGAGAAGCCAGAGAGGCTTAGACCAGCGTTACGCAAGCGGCCATGGAAGCGTTGGTTGACCTCAAATCGGTGACGATGGCGCTCGTAGACCACCTCTGAGTTGTATAGCTCGTGCACTAGCGAGCCCGCCTCCAGCCTTGCTGGATAAGTTCCTAGGCGCATAGTGCCGCCGAGATCGGTGAGTTCGCGTTGATCGTCCATGAGATCAATCACTGGAAAACTGGTATCACTGTCAAACTCGGTCGAGTGGGCATCGGTCATATCACCAAGGTGACGAGCGATGTCCACTACCATCACCTGGAGACCAAGGCAAATACCGAGGCAGGGAATGCCGCGCTCTCGCGTGACCATCGCTGCGCTGATCTTTCCATCGATGCCACGAGCACCAAAGCCACCGGGAATCACGACTCCATCGATACCATCAAAAAATGAATCCGCCATCATCGGCGTTACCTCTTCGGCTGAGATCCATTCAATTGCCACTTTCGCGTCATGATGAAGACCACCGTGGCGAAGTGCCTCAACCACGGAGAGATAGGCGTCAGCATGGTCAACGTATTTACCGATGATACCGATTCGCACCTCGCGGAGTGGGGACGCCGCCCGGCGCGCGAGATCTCTCCACTCTCCAAGCTCAGGTTCCTCGGGGCCGCCTAGGCGAAGTAACTCGACAAGATAGTCATCGAGTTCTTGGTCGTGCAAGACTAAGGGGACGGCGAGCAAGTTATCGGTATCTATGGCGGTTACGACGCCGCGCTCGGGAACATCGCAAAACATGGAGATCTTCTGTCTAACCGAAGCGGACATCGGTCGATCGGAGCGGCACACGATAATGTCTGGCTGGATTCCGCGAGAGCGTAGTTCGGCGACCGAATGCTGGGTCGGCTTTGTCTTTTCCTCCTGCGACGGGCCGATATGCGGTACCAAAGTTAGATGAACGAAACAAGCATGGTCGCGTCCGATCTCGTTGCGGAGCTGTCGAATCGCCTCGAGAAATGGCAAAATTTCTATGTCGCCGACGGTGCCACCGATCTCGGTTATCACCACATCGGTATCGTCGGTGGCGAGTGCTCGGATACGGGTTTTGATCTCGTCGGTGATGTGCGGGATAACCTGTACCGTCTTGCCTAGATAATCACCGTGGCGCTCTCGCTCAATCACCGTTTTGTAGATTGCGCCAGTTGTGACGGAGGACCCTCGACGAAGTTGAATATCGACAAAACGCTCATAATGACCTAGATCGAGGTCGGTCTCCGCTCCGTCTGCAGTGACGAAAACTTCTCCATGCTCGAATGGGTTCATAGTGCCAGGATCAACGTTGATGTAGGGGTCAAGCTTTTGCATCGTGACTCGAAGTCCCCGTGCCTTCAAAAGGCGACCGATCGACGATGCAGTAATGCCCTTCCCTAACGAGCTTGCAACGCCGCCCGTGACAAAAATATGCTTAGTCAACCCCGCGCTCCCTTCCGATTCAGTATACGTCACTTCGGTCGGCGAATCGTGCGATTAGATCTTTCGCATGTTCTTGAGCTTGGGGCGAGTCAGCGTGGCCCGAGAGCATGCGGGCGATCTCGCGCACGCGTTCGGACCCGGTCACAACCTGGAGTGATGTAGCAACCTGATCGGTTGTGGTCGATTTTGTGACCACGACATGCTGATCTGCAGCTGCGGCAATCTGAGCTAGGTGTGTCACTACCAGCACTTGATGACGGCCCGCCATAGAGCGGAGAACCTCAGCTATGCGTAGCCCTGTGGAACCGCCGATGCCAGCATCGATCTCGTCGAAGATAAGCGTCGGAGTTGATGCTCCTGCCACCCTAGCGATAGCAAGCATCAGACGCGAAAGTTCACCGCCCGATGCCACCTTCCCAAGCGGCATAGGAGGAATACCGGGGTTCGCGGTAAAGAGGAAAGTTGGAACTATACGGTCGGGATCATCAAAAGTAATCCTGCACTGAGCACCGACGAGGGCCACCTCGGTCAGCATCGCCTCAACCTTACCAACTAAGTCCTCTGCGGCTCGATGGCGTGCGCTGCGAAGGTCATGAAGCGCCACCTCAATCTGTGGAGCCAAGGAGGTGAGTTTGGCTATGATTTCGGCCTCGGAACTTTCGGAATCCTCTAAGTCAGAACGTTCTAGCTCAAGGCTGGACTGTGTCTGTAGCACGTCGTGGAGAGTGCCACCAAAACGTCGCTTCATCGCCACCAATACACCAAGTCTGTCTTCGAGTTCAGCCAGCGCTTGCGGATCCTCGAACTCGTTCTCCAACGCAATCCGACTGTCATGGGCCAGGTCATCGAGTTCATCCATCAGCGCCACAAGTCGGTTGCTGAACTCTGGCATAAGCTCCTTGGCCTGTGAGTTGAGTTTGCCGACCTCATCGGTAATCCCGGCCTCTCCGACAAGTAGATCGTGGAGGGCGGATAAGAACTGCTGACGATCACGCGTCAATGCAAGGCGTGCAATCCGTTCCTCAATTTTCTCATCCTCCTCCGGATCCTCAAGCTTGGCATCGCGGAGTACTCCAAGTTCGTAGTTGACGAACTCGAGCCGACGCATGCGGTCGTTGCCACGGGTGCGTAACTCGGCGAGCTCCGCCTCAAGCCTTGTGGCCTCTGCCCGCAACTCACGAAGCAGGCTATCGTCGATTGAGCCGAATTTATCTAGGATGAGAAGCTGCGCCGACGGCTGAGTGAGCGTGGCCGCAAGATGCTGCCCAAAGATCTCAACCTCGTGGGCGGTTCGCTCACTGAGTTCAGCAAGCGTTACCGCCTCTCTGTCTATACGCACCTGATTTCTGCCTGTGTTGGTAAGTTCTCGGCGTAGCAGCACCTGTGTGCCGTCTGGGTCAAGTTGAGCTGCTACCCGTGCTCTGTCGCCGTGGGGGCCGATCAGTTCCGGGGAGCCGCGTGCACCAAGGAGAAGGCCGAGCGCGGTTGTCAGTAGGGTTTTACCTGCCCCTGTCTCGCCCGTGATTACCACCAATCCAGTCTGAAACTCTAGTTCGGCATATTCAATCACACCCAGATTCTCGACGATCAGCGATTCAAGCACCGTAGGTCTCTCCAGCGCTACTCTGAGGTTCGTTTAGTCGGAACTTTCGTTTAACGATGTCGTAGAAGGGTACGTCAGCAACTCGGATAAGACGCACAGGTTTGGGGTGTGCGCTAATCGTGACTGAGTCCGGCGGCATCAATGAATGGACCACCTGACCATCTACCATCACAGATGCGTTGGGCCCACGATCAAGATGAAAGCCAACTTCCTGGTCAATAGCAAGTACAAGCGAACGGTCAAAGAGCATGTGGGGAGATAGTGGAGTCAATATGATGGCCTGTAATTGTGGAGCAACAATCGGGCCGCGTGCCGACAGATTGTAGGCAGTAGACCCCGTCGGTGTTGCGATGATGAGACCGTCAGCCTCGTAGCGCAGAAAACGTTGACCACCCAGACTCACATCTCCACGTATCACATGTCCAGAGACTTGCCGCTCCACCACGACTTCGTTGAATGCGATGACGCTCTGAATCCCATCTCCCACCTGAAATCGAGCCACAAGCGCTAGCCGTTCCTCAACGCTGAACTCCCCGGCGAGGATGGAACCAAGAGCTGTGATCATATCGGCAGGTTCGACTTCGGTAAGGTAACCTAGCTGGCCCAGGTTGACCCCGAGTGCAGGAACGCCTTGGCGATGTGCAGATGCCATCGCGCGCAGCATCGTTCCGTCGCCCCCGAGGCAGACGACCGCATCAACGACGGGGTCGTCGGGGCCCGCCTGCCAGTGGTGCTCGCCAGTCCAAATAGAGGTCGATTTCTCCTCCGCCAGGAGTTGAACACTCTGGCAACCATTGGCCTCCAGATAACTCTTTGCCTCGAGGAAGAGAGTGGTACTCTCGGAATGGGCGGGGTGTAGCACAAATCCCAAGGTCATCATTACAACGAGAGCCTAGTTCGTTCCCAGCACATCGGCGATAAGACGCTTGTAAGATGAATCTTGTTTAGAGATTGAATATCGAGAAGCTGGGAAAAGATGGACAAAAAATTCCTGATTGCCCTTCGACCCCTTTCTCCTCGATCGCACTAGCTGTTGAGGAAAGAGTCCATGGTCTGCAAGGTCGTCGAGAACAGCCTCTAACACGCCTGCATGGAGGTCAGCGTCTCGAATCACCCCTCTGTGTCTAGATGCCACCTCTCGATCCACCTCGAACTGCGGCTTGATGAGAAGCAAGAGTTGCGTCTCCGCCCCTGAAAGTAACCGCAAACTTGTCGCAATTTTAGTCACCGAGATGAAGGAGACATCGACCGTCACCAGATCGGGTGGATTTGAGAGTGGCCATAGGAACCCTCGAATATCAGTCTGCTCGTGGACGGAGACACGAGCATCCTTGCGTAGTTGCGCGTCGAGCTGTCCAGTACCAACATCGACGGCGATCACGGATCTTGCGCCCCTATCGAGCAGAGCTTTAACAAAGCCCCCTGTGGAGGATCCGACATCGAGGCAGGTCATGTCTGCTGGTCTGATGTCGCAGTCGCTCAGCGCTCCATCGAGTTTGTCATAGCCGCGCGGGCGCCAGTCTCGCGTTCTTAGGAGCTCGATCGCATCGGTGTTGGCAACGAGACGTGCGGGCTTGACGGCCAAAGAACCGTTTACGAGCACTTGTTGATCATCAATCAGGAGTTCAGCTTGAGCTCGAGATCGCACTAGGCCCCGCTTTTGCATGGCGATATCTAGGCGTTGTCTAGCCACGAGACTCAGCTCCTGGAATGAGTCGCCGACAACGCCCTCGTGACTGGTTGAGGCGATCGTCCATAGTCCGAGTGTAACCGACAATCGAGTGGAGTTATTCAGCCGCAGATCTACGTTCGAATCGAGTAGATTAGCCAGAAAGGGGGGCTCTCATATGGCATCATATAGATACGTTCAGGTTCATAGCGACCGTGATTTTACGGTCATCACTATGGACAGACCAGCTAAGAGGAACGCACTCTCGCTAGCACACATGGAGGAGCTGTTAGATGCGTTCACTGAGGCCGGCAAGTCGGAGGTCCGAGGCATAATCCTGGCGGCGAATGGACCTGTTTTCTCCGCGGGCCACGACTTCTCCGAGATGGCAGGACAGGACTATGCCTACATGGATCGACTACTTCATACCTGCACCCGCCTCATGCTCACGATCGCCGACCTAGCGCAACCGGTGATAGCCCGTGTCAATGGGCTCGCGACCGCGGCTGGGGCTCAGCTAGTTGCCAGCTGCGACTTAGCCGTGGCTTCATCCAGCGCAGGCTTTGCAGCACCAGGTGGTAAGGGTGGATGGTTTTGCCACACTCCTATGGTTGCCATCGGCCATTCAATCGGGCGCAAACGCGCAGCAGAGATGGCCATGACGGGTGACACCATCGACGCTTTTACCGCGCTCTCTTGGGGTTTGATTAATCGAGTGGTAGAGCAAGATCAACTAGATGAGGCGACTATGGACCTGCTTGAACGCGCAACGCGCGGTTCGCGCTACTCCAAGGCACTTGGGAAGCACTCCCTCTATAACCAGTTGGATCTTCCGATTGCCGATGCGTACTCGGTTGCGATTGCCGCCATGGCGGGTGCCTCGCAGACCCACGATGCTCAAGAAGGGATGGCGGCTTTCCTGGAAAAACGGGCTCCGGAGTGGACAGACCACTAGCTGGCTCTACATCGCTGGGCCTGCTGGCTTGTAATACCTATAAGGCTCGCCCCCACTACCGAATGCGACGATAAGTGTGATTGTCGAGTCGCGATCCACGGCGAGTAGATAGCAACCGGTCCCGTGTTCATCGATCGTTCTCTATAGTCAAGCCCTGGCGAGTGCACCTCTGTGTTCATCGACGCCGTATCGGTCGAAATCTAAATATACAGTGTGTAAAACGGCATCGCAAGCCTGGCGAGCTTCTATTTTTGAGTGCATCGATCGCTGATCTTCCTGGAGTTGAAGGCGCTCCTGACTCAGACGCGGTCCAGGTTCAGTATTGACTAATAGCTGATTATCGTGGTTGTCGTGATGAACACCCCAGCCAGATACCGAAGCCTACGTCAGAGGCTCACTGATCTAGACCTAAAAATCATCGCGATGATGGCCAATAGCCACGACAGCTGGCCACCTCTCGATCAGTTGGCCACCTATCTGGCCAACTACGCGCCACATCTCTACGCGTTGGGATTTATCGGAGCATGGTACGCGCTCGATCCAGATGACGTGGAGAGTCGCTCTATGATTGTGCGTTCGGTAATCGCTGGAGGCACGGCTGTATTGACCGCCAGAGTTGTCTCTCAGCTAGTACCACGCACCCGCCCATTCGCGGTCTCGGATGTGTCTATCACCGGTCTAATTGACCACCGGCCATCTCACTCATTCCCCTCTACTCACTCCGCAGGCGCTACCGCCTTTGTCGTCGGGCTAGGCTCCAAACCTGCTGGATTGTCATCTATATTTCGCCCGCTTACCTTGGGTGTCCTGGGTTCAAGGATCTATTCGGGCGTGCACTGGCCCACAGATGTAGGAGCTGGCGCCCTCGTAGGCGCTGGCATCGGATATGTTGTCAAGGCCGATATCCTCCGTCGGAGGCAGCATCAACTGACGGAACTTATTATTGGCCTCACGCCGATGCTTCGGTGATACCTTTAACTAAGGACTCACTAAGAGCAGATCACTCCGGTCAGCCTTCACGTTGAGCTATCTCTCGCAGGAGCAACGATCGTCCTCTCATGACGGCTAAGGCGGCGAAGATGACCAAGATCGCTGCAAACCGCCAAGCGCTCGGATACCCTAGGTGATCGACGATAAGGCCAAATGCCAGAGGTCCAAAGACCGATCCGGCGAACGCTCCAGCTTGTGTGATCCCGGTGGCGTGCCCCGTCGCCTCCGGGTGAGTAAGAGCAACGGCATAGTTGAAGACACCGTTCCATCCCCATCCTGCGGCGTAGGCGAGCACTGCGGCGACCACAATGAGTGGCCTAAACCCGAAGCTTAGAAGAATGTAACCAAGCGCACCAAGCGATAGCATGATGGCGACTACAACAAAATGGTTACCGCTGCGTCGATCGGCAAAATAGCCCGAAGCTACTCGAGTGATAAGGGAGGCCAAACTACCAATCGACGCCATATAGCCCGCCGTTCCGGCGGCTACCCCGATATGAACGGTGGAGCTGATGAAGAAGGCTCCAAGACCGTTTGCGGCTCCGGCCCCGAGCCCAATACCGACTGCTAAAAAGATCAGCGGCTTTAGTACCACGGTTGTCTTCACAGATCGTGGCCCGGCAGTCGCATCTACTTGCCGGTATTTTGGGAGCAACAGCGTGACTACAAGGGCGATGCCCGCAGCGCCAACATATGCGTATCTCCAACCAAACGCGAGCGCAACAAGTGGAACCGACATGCCGGCTAGCAGAGTAGAGACCGGAATAGCCGCCTGCTTCACACCAAAGGCGAACCCTTGGCGCGCCAAGTGAACACGGCTCGTCAAGTAGAGATTCACCGCCGGTTGCATTGCTCCATTGGCAACCCCTCCCACGATTAGCGCAACGAGAATTACCGTGAACGACCCGCCTACGCTCGCGATGGCGACAAGTGCTAACGTTGCCGCAACCCCAGATAGCCGCATAATGCGCTCAGCTCCGATTCCAGCCACCCTAGGTGCGATAAATAAAGAACTTGGAACTGCCGCAGCGAAGAACCCGGCGACCAAGAGACCGAGCTCGCTAGAGCTCAATCCAAGATGGCGCCGGATGACAACCGCCAGTGCGCCAGTGAGGAACACTGGCAGCGTCGTGATAGTGGTTGCGGCTATCGATAGTGCGAGCGTTACCGCACCACGGTCCCTTCGATCGAATCTCAAACTTTGCCTTTTCTGAAAAATTGCTTAAGATTTGCTTAAGTTCATGCCTTCCGTATTTATACATTAGTATGAAAATCAGCAGAAAGATTGCATAATCAATCTCTTAGGATGACCAAAATGCAAAAGTTTTGTGTGAAATCTCAAAGAACCCCGGGTATGAGTGGCGTATTTCATGCACAGATAGCGTAACATAACTTCGACCCCTGCACGAAGTAGTGCAAGGGAACGAGATACATGGGAGGAATTGGGGAACCAATGAAGAAAACGTCAAGGCGGAGGACCGCCGCAATTATAGGGACCACCGCTGCGGCAGCAATGTTGCTTGCAGCCTGTGGCTCGAGTTCGTCCACTACGAAGTCAAGCAGCACAAGCACATCGACCGCGACCACTAAGGTCAAGGGTGGAACGGCCTACTTCGCCGAAGGCCCGGGGGCTAGCCCAAACTACATCTTCCCGCTGACACCAAGCACCAACTTTTCGGTTGACAACCTAGCTCGGTTCCAGATCTTGATGTATCGTCCGCTCTACTTCTTTGGTGTTGGCAACAAGGCTGAGCTCAACACGAGCCTGTCGTTGGCCAATACTCCGGTCTATTCAAATAACAACAAGACGGTTACGATTACTCTAAAGAAGTACAAGTGGTCTAATGGTGAGTCGGTAACCTCGCGCGATGTCATCTTCTGGATGAATCTACTCAAGGCGAACAAGTCCGCCTGGGCAGCCTATGTTCCTGGTGCCTTCCCGGACAACGTCGTCTCCTATTCGGCACCGAACGCCTCGACTGTGGTCTTCCAGCTGAATAAGTCCTACAGCCCAACCTGGTTCACCTATAACGAGTTGAGTCAGATCACCCCTCTGCCAATCGCATGGGATCGTACCTCGCTGAGCCAGCCAGCACCAAGCCCGACGGCTGCGAATCTACCAGACACCACCACAGCTGGTGCCGTGTCTGTCTATAAGTTCCTGAACGCACAGGCGGGTGACCTCTCAACCTATGCGACGAGCCCGATCTGGTCGGTGGTAGATGGTCCATGGAAACTGAAGAGCTTCACTACCGCTGGTAAAGCTGTCTTTGTTCCAAATGCCAGCTATTCAGGTCCGGTCAAGCCATCGCTCTCTCAGTTTGTTGAGCTGCCGTTCACCTCGACTTCGGCTGAGTTCAACGTCCTTCGCGCTGGCAATAACGCGATCACCTATGGCTATCTGCCGGTCACCGACCTCTCGCAGAAGTCCTACGTAGAGTCGATTGGCTACAAGGTTAATCCTTGGATCGACCTTGGCTTTGACTACTGGGTAGAGAACTACAACAACCCGACCTATGGGCCTCTGTTCAAGCAACTCTACTTCCGCCAGGCTCTCCAGCACCTCGTTGACCAGCCTGCTTGGATCACCAGCTTCTTGAAGGGTTATGCGGTACCGAGTTATTCGCCAGTACCGTTGGCACCAGCGAACCCGTTTGCTGATGCGAACTCGAAGACAAACCCATACCCCTACTCGGTCACGGCTGCCAAGAACCTTCTTACCTCCCACGGGTTCAAGTTGGTCAACGGGGTCATGACCTGTGAGAGTCCAGGAACCGGTGCAACTAACTGTGGTGCGGGTGTATCAAGGGGTCTGGCGCTCAACCTCAACCTTCAGTACGCCAATGGCAATACCTCGGTTACCCAGGAGATGGATGCCTATGCCTCAGCGGCCAAGCAGGCGGGCATCAACATCACCTTGAGTTCTGCCAGCTTTAATACCGTGATAACCAACGCAGCCCCGTGTACATCCTCACAGGCGTCTTGCAAGTGGGAGATGGAGAACTGGGCCGGTGGCTGGGAGTACAGCCCGGACAACTATCCATCAGGTGGTGAACTCTTTGGCGCCGGTTCGGGTTCGAACTTCGGAAGCTACTCGAGTTCTACGGCTAACAGCTTGATTGCGGCGACCCATACGTCCTCCAATCCTCAGGCTGCGCTCAATGCTTACCAGAACTACATGGTAAAGCAGCTGCCGGTTATCTATCAGCCTTCACCTGACAACTCGATCTCGTTGATCTCGAGCAAGCTTGGTGGAGTTACCCAGAACCCGTACCTGAATCTCACACCTGAGACCTGGTACTTTACTAAGTAATTAACTGCAACATCTACTATGACGACCCTGTTCTCCAGCAATTATGCCGGGAACAAGGGTCGTCATTGCATTACCGATACTAATTGCCGCTAGAGGGGAAGCTATGGTTGGTTACACCATCCGTCGAATAATCCAGTCGATCATCGTCCTGTTGGGCGTATTGGTTATCATGTTCATTCTGCAGTCGCTACTGCCGAATCCAGCACGAGCCATTGTTGGCGTCCATGCATCGCCGGCGGTGGTGCATGCTTTTATCGTGCAGAACTATCTGAACAAACCTTTCTACTTCCAACTATGGCACTATCTTTACGAGGTCATCTGGCAGCACACACTTGGAACCTCTTACAAACTCAATGAGTCCGTGGGTTCGATCCTGAAGCGCGATGCACCAAAGTCCTTTCTTCTCGTTGGTGTGGCCCTTCTAATCTCTATAGTTGTCGCAATTCCTATCGGAATTTTCCAGGCAGTTCGGCGAAATAAAGCATCTGATCAGGCGGTTACCGGGCTGTCGTTCGTCCTCTATGCAATGCCCACGTTCTTCCTTGGAGAGCTTTTAATCCTTCTCTTCTCCGAGTACTTTCATCTCCTTCCGGCGGAGGCACCACAAGGCTCCACGGTTGGACAGATTTTGGCTCAACCTACCGGTCTTATACTGCCGATCGCCACGCTTGCGCTCGTCAACTTCGCCGGTTACTCGCGGTTTATGCGTTCTTCTGCCATCGAATCCTTGGCCCAGGATTTCATTAGAACTGCTCGTGCCAAAGGGCTCTCGGAGCGAGTGGTGCTTTTTAAGCACATGCTGCGCAACTCTCTAATCCCAATCGTCACCTTGATTGGGTTAACGCTACCAGCGGTACTCACTGCTGGCCTTATCACCGAGTTCCTCTTCAACTTCCCTGGCATTGGATCGGACTATATCACCGCCCTTACCAGCCAGGACTATCCAACAGCTTTGGGGATAACACTCATCGTCGCGGTCTTTACAGTCCTTGGGAACTTGCTCGCTGACATCGCATACGCAGCCCTCGATCCGCGCGTACGTTACTAAACAGGAAGGACGTTTCGCAACATGTCAATCACTGAAGACCTCAACCCTGAGATCGAGCGCGAATTTGCAGCACCCTTCGCAGGTCCCAATCTGCCAACTACGCCAGAGGGAGGTGAAGTCAGTGGATCAGGTTCTGCCTGGCGACTGATTGTACGCTCCTTCTTTGATAACAAGCTCGGCATCTTGGGGGTCACTATCTTGGTGCTCCTCTTGCTCTTCAGCTTCGCAGGGCCACTGTTCTATCATTCCGATACCACGGTGGCGACCTATAACATCAATTTACCCCCTGGCCCAGGACATCCGCTTGGAACCGATCCGAGTGGTCGTGATGTACTTGGCCGGCTAATGACTGGTGGCCAGGATAGCTTGATCATCGGTATAATTTCGGCACTCGTCGCTACCATTATCGGCACTCTCTGGGGGGCGATCTCTGGCTTCTTCGGCGGTGCGGTCGACACGATTCTCATGCGAATCGTCGACGTCATGCTCGCCATCCCTACGATCTTTATCCTGTTGTACCTAGAGACGATATATCACCCGACGGTGCTATTGCTTATTATCACCATATCCATCGTCTCCTGGCTAACAGCAGCGCGCCTGGTGCGAGGTGAGACCCTTAGCCTCCGCACGCGAGAATATGTCCGGGCGGTGAAGATAATGGGCGGTGGGCGACTTCGAACCATCGTACGCCATATCATCCCGAACACCATTGGCGTGGTAGTGGTGCAGGCTACATTCACAGTCGCCAACTCCATCCTTTTGTTAGCCACGTTGGGATTTCTCGGCTTTGGACTCGCTCCACCGGCTGCAGACTGGGGATCGATGCTCTCTGGTGGTGTTAACTATATCTACGACGGATATTGGTGGCTTATCTATCCAGCAGGTATCCTGATCGTACTCACAGTGTTGTCCTTCAACTTCATCGGTGACGCTATGCGTGATGCCCTCGAAGTTCGTCTGCAACGGCGTTAAGGAGCGCTGAGATCTGCGCTGCGTCCAAGCTCACGATGTCTACTAGCCTGTTCGCATTGTGACTCATCAGCATCAAAAGAAGGTTGTCAGATCTGCCAAGTTACGCCGTCGGCGTAGACTCGTTACCGTACTTGCCGGACTGTTGGCTCTGATCCTAATTCTCGGAGTTGGTGGATACCTATACGTTCACTACCGCTTCAACCAGATCGGCCGTGTAAATGTCAATGGGCTTACGGTTCAGGCCGCTGGTGGCAAGCCGGAGAACATTCTCTTGGTTGGCAACAATAGTCGTTGTACTCTCCAGAAGTATTCGAGCTTCTATAAGAAGCAAAATTCGCACTTTGGTACCTGTTCACAGGTCGGCGGTGGACGTAGCGATGTGACCATGGTGCTCCACCTGGATCCTGCAACTCATTCGGCCTACCTGCTCTCGCTACCACGCGATCTTTGGTTGCCGATGCCAGGTGGCAACGGCCTTGAATTACGTATAGACGATACACTCAACTCGGCCGAGGACTCCTATCTGCACCTCAAGTTCGGCCCAACGATGCTAGTAAAGGCTATTCAACAGGACTTGGGGATTCCTATTAGCCACTATGTCGAACTCAACTTTTACACCTTCGAGAAGGTGGTAAATACGCTCGGCGGTATAACAATCGATTTTCCAACTGCTCTCAAAGACCATTACTCTGGACTCAACATTACAAAAGCTGGATGTCAGCATCTGAACGGAACGCAAGCGCTTGCCCTGGTACGCGCTCGTCACCTCTACTACTATGATCCGACAACCGGGAAGTGGCAATACGACGGAACTGGTGACCTCGGTCGAATACAGAGGACACACATCTTTCTACGCGTGCTCGCATCGGAGATCAAGGCATCTGCACTTTCAAATCCGATCAACGCCAATGCGCTATTAGGCTCCATTCTCCCGGCCCTTAAGGTAGATCAAGGTTTTACTTTGAGCGACCTAGTGTCACTGGCACTCACATATTCTCATGTCAATCCAGGAGCTATTCCAACAGCTACGCTTCCGGTAATTATTCCAAATGGAAGCTTCCACGACCTTGCCAATCCCTCCAATTACCAAGCTCCAGGATCTATCGTGCTCCCCTATCAGCCCAACGATCTTACCCAGATCTCTAAGTTCCTGGGGTCAAGCGCCACCAACTATCAAGCAGTCAAGCCGAGCTCTGTGACGGTCTCAGTGCTGAACGGTTCCGGTGTAACCAATGAAGCGGCACAGACCGCTTCAGCACTTCACACACTCGGGTACAAGATCGCCTCCATTGGCAATGCCACCTATGCGGGTAGTGACTCGGAGGCAGTGGTCTCCTACCGTCCCGGTGACTTAGCGATGGGGGAAAAGGTGCTTTCATCGTTGACTGGACAGGCGATCGTGGCACAGGGCCCAAGCAACCAATCCGCTGACGTCGTAGTTACCACAGGCTCAACCGTGGCTGTCACGCCCCCACCGAGTTCCAGTTCCTCTTCCTCTTCCTCCTCGACTTCAAGTAATAGCTCCTCATCCTCCTCGACTTCGGGGAGCAGCAACCTGCAGAGTGTCACTCAACTCGCCAACACAAATCTCTGGAATGCCTCACAGCCTGCGAGCTGGTGGGATCCGAAGGCGTGTCCTGCGAAGAGTTGAGGTTACCAACTCAGAGATGAACCCCCCGAGATTTACAAGAGGATCGCACAGTTGTCAATGCTCTTTTGATCATCTGCCATGCATGCAGTGTTTGTAGGATATCGTTAATGGGAACTTCCGCCCAATTCGGTTGTGAGCGCGTAACCCTCCGCAGATTTGAACTGTTCTAGTATTGGTTTGTCAGTTTAGTTGCGAGTGGTTAATCGAAGGGATTGTCGAGCTGGCTACTTGATTACCCTGCCTTTCAGATCCGCCGGAACGCCTCTGGGGGCCCGTGGTAATAGGTCGGGCGTGCGATGATAACAGCTATGACACTACGTTAGGCTGCAAATAACGTCTCTAGCGATGAATCAACCCAAGTTGGCGGCGAGAGTTTGTTTGAGGGAGTTCTATCAGCGATGTCGATATGTTTGTATCAGATCCGTGTCAGGAGTGAAATCCTTGGGTTCTGCAAGCTCCCAGGTTAGACACTTGGCTTGGCTGTTAGTCGAGGCTGGAGACCACTGCGGACAGACTCTGTCACTAGCAATTCATCGTTTTACTGCGTCCTTAACGTGACAATGGGAAGGTTACGGAGACCCTCGATCTATCCCTTGACAAGCAAGTTCATGGTTCGTGAGCTCTCTCTTCTCCACTACCCTGTCTCTGTCTGGAACGAGAACAACCTGAAGGGATAACAGCGGTCGATGTGACTTAGACCGGATCTCGACGCTCTTCCCATTGACAAACCGTCTAGTGCATGGCCAAGACTCAGAATAGCGGCGAAGGGACGAGCCAGGATCACCGGAGCCTGGTGTCGCGCCGGTAGGCATAGTGAACTGGTAGAAGATCTCAAAGACTTCTCGGGGGCAAGCTGAGTAGACCCAAGAATAACGAGGTTACCTGAGCCCTCCTCATCGGAGCGACTCGCCGTCCATGTTCATTCAACTGCGATAGCTAGATCTGAGTATTTGCAAGGTAAAACGCACATTCGACTGCCGTCGGAGGTCGCGACGCGGTCTGGCAGCCCGTTAGCTTACAGCCTCAGCCTCTGCGAACCGCGGGGCGTTTGCCATTGGGAAGAAACAGGCTGCATAGTGCTCGTCACCAAACTTGGTGTAATCTGGCAGTTCCTCGGCACAGCGATCCTGCGCATAGGCACACCGGGTTCGAAAGCGACAACCGGAAGGTGGTGTAATCGCAGAAGGTATCTCACCTCGGACGGTACCATGTTCCTTGGCAAGCTCAACCTCTGGGTTAGCCTCGGGCACGACATCTAGCAACATATGCGTGTAAGGGTGTTTTGCCCGTTGGAAAATATCGGCTTCAGTACCTATCTCGACAAGCTTTCCGAGATACATCACAGCGATGCGGTCTGCCATAAATCTAACGACAGACAAATCATGGGAGATAATGATGTAGGTAAGATCATGTTCTGCCTGAAGATCCTTCATCAGATTTAGTACCTGAGAGCGAATCGACACGTCAAGCGCCGATACCGGCTCATCGGCGACGATGACGTCGGGTTGGAGCGCGAGCGCTCGTGCTAATCCGATGCGCTGTCGCTGCCCACCAGAGAACTCATGAGGATAGCGGTCGGCTGCCGTAGGCGAGAGTCCAACCTCTCGAAGCAGGCGAGCTACGGTGACATCACGTTCGCGCTGAGTTCCCATACGATGAATGGTGAGTGGCTCTGAGAGGATATCCTTCACACGCATTCGTGGATCCAAAGACGCGTACGGGTCTTGGAACATTAGTTGGAGATCACGACGGACTGACTTTAGATAGTGGCCTCCGTCCTTGATGATCGACTTGCCCTTGAAACGGATGTCACCATCAGTCACATCCTCCAGCCCAACGATCATGGAACCGGTTGTTGTCTTGCCACAACCAGACTCACCTACGATGCCGAAAGTCTCGCCTCGGTAGACCGAAAAGGAGACATCGGTCACCGCTTTTACCGTGCCAATCTTCCGTTGCACCAGTGCGCCTTTTGTGACAGGGTACTCCTTGACAACATGGTCGAGTTCGATGATCGCTTCACGGCCTGTCTTAGAAAGAGCCTGATCTCTCCTTACGATCTTGACTGGAATTCGATCGGGTGCCGAGACCGGATAAAAACATGTGAACGGATGTGGGTAACCATCGGGAGTCTCAAATGGTGGCTCCTCGACACGGCAGCGATCCTGGACATAGCGGCATCGGGGCGCGAACCGACAGCCAACCAGATCAGTACTGAGATCTGGCGGCAGTCCAGGGATGGAATACAACCTCTCAGGAATCGCCCCTTCTAGAGGAGGAATGGAAGCCAGTAATGCCTCGGTGTATGGGTGATAAGGCATCTGGAAGAGTTCCTTGGCTGGAGCGAGTTCGGCTACCCTACCTGCGTACATGACGACTACATTGTCAGCGCGACCAGCGATGACACCCATGTCGTGGGTAACGAGAATCATAGCCATCGATAGTCGATCTTTCAGGTCCTCAAGAAGTTCGAGAATCTGTGCCTGTATCGTAACGTCCAACGCGGTGGTGGGCTCATCAAGAATAAGCAACTTTGGATCACAGGTCAACGCCATAGCTATCATTACTCGCTGGCGTAGTCCACCGGACAGCTGGTGTGGAAAATAGGTCAGGCGCTCTTTCGGATTCGGCATGCCTACCAAGGAGAGAACTTCGATAGCCCGGGCTTCCGCATCAGTCTTGTTCATCCCTAGATGGAGGCGAGCGGTCTCTGCTATCTGATCACCAATCGTCAAGACTGGGTTCAATGATGTCATCGGGTCTTGGAATACCATGGCAATGTCGTTGCCACGATATTTACGCATCTGACTCTGTGAAAGCTTTGTAAGATCAACTCCATCGAAAAGGATCTCACCACGGGGCATATAACCGCCCGTGGGCAACAATCCCAGAACTGACATGCCAGTCATAGTCTTGCCCGAACCGGACTCGCCTACCAGTCCGACCGTCTCCCCCACATTGACTTCAAAACTCACACCATCGACCGCTCTAACCTCGCCCTTGCGCAGTCGGATGTGGGTGTGTAGATCATTGATCTCCAACAGTGGCACGTGCGTTCCCCTTACCTCGGTGGCCTTCTAGTATGCTATCCGGTAAACGCATATTCGAAGCTACGTTCTCAATCAGAAAACTTCATAGATGCGTGAGTCGTTTGGCTCCACCCTTGGTAGTATGATTTCTCTCGAGTCGGAGTGGCGGAATAGGTAGACGCGCTAGGTTGAGGGCCTAGTGACCGATAAGGTCGTGCGGGTTCAAGTCCCGCCTCCGACACCACACTCGCTTGTGGCAGTATCTGGCCGCTTGTCACAGCATTTGATATTTTCCCGCTGTCTGATAGCCGACCATAGAGCCCATTGCCTTACTGTTACTTTGTCCCGTGGATCCGGCGGATCGGTTGATATCGTATCTGCACCTTCCCCAACCGTGAATAGCGTGCCCAGTGTTAGAGTTGAGTCGAGGCATACCGACATAAGTCTGGTGGTCTAGCACCAAGGCTCAATCCTGGCCAAGCTGATAGTCGTTTCTATTCGCTAGCATGAGGTCTGGGATCATCTTGTTTCACTGGCTGTATCGGCCGCAGCAATTCAGGAACGCTTCACGCGGCTGGAGTGCGGAACTCAGTGATCAGCCAGACTGTGGAGGTGCTTCTTGAAGTTCATTCGCATCCTTCGCATGAGCTCCACGAGCTGGAGTTGGATCTCATCCCATTCGCCGTCAGGCGACGCGTAACCGCCTGGCATCATTACTGCTATTCGAAAGTTACCAGGGCTCAAAGACTCCCATAGAAGCACATCAGGTACCAGGCCTGCTTCAAGTTCACCTCGACGAGCCAGTAACGCCTGGAAGATCCGGTTCGCCTCGTTGCGACGCTCTCGCGTACCAATAATCCGAATCTCCGCGCCACACTCATAGGGTTCTACCAGGAAGTTATAGGTTACTCCAGGAAGTCGAGTGAGCCGATGGACTACCGAAGCGGACCCCTTCGTAGCTGGCACCATGACTGGTGCGTAACTTTGGGAGCCAAGATGCTCAAAAAATGCAAGTCTTAGATCGCTATGGTCCATCAGGCTGCGGCGCTCCGATTCCGCCGATCGGATTAAGTTAGAGGGACCAAGAATGCGAGTTAAAAGATGAGTCGCAGTACCGTCAGAACCCTTCAAGCACTGCACCTGAATCAGATAGAAATTAGCGATGCCACTTCTATTTAACCATCCGACAGCGCTGACGTGCTCCGCAGTAATATCCTCAACAATCCATACTGCAGTCCCAGCCTGCAAAACACTTGCGTATGTTATCAGACGTCCTAGGCCAGCATTGCCGCTACGGCTAAGGCTGACCTCTATAACCGCCGGTCTCCCCTCTGCATCCTCAGCCAGAAGATCAACAGCGTACGAACTGTTGACACGTCCTCGCTGAACGCTCACGAACGGGAGGTCGAGCATATCGTTCAACGCTGATGGATGATCGACGAACCAGTCTATTAACTCCTGCGAGCCTCCTCGCCAAACCTCTCGAGCCGAAACTCGTAACGGTCTTCCTATGACCTGCTGAGTCACTGACACCCTCCTTGGCAAGGCCCTATGGCTTTCAGTCAACACGACGCCGACTTCGCGCTCTAGGCTCTTAATTCTACTGCGATGTGATCCATCGTCGAGGGGTTTACGAATATTTACACATCGTTACCTACTAGATGTAATTCGTTTGCTCGCCCACAATTTTGTTTCAATGGATGGCGTCAATTACGTCTGATAAATAGGTACTATCAGTACTCATGCAACCACTATTTGTGATCTGAGTACGCCGAGCAAGCATCCGTTGGAACCCGGTACGATCGAATTCGTGTCAACGATGGAGTACAAAGTCGAGCCAGCGTTAGCTCGGTCTGCCTATTTAGGGGAGAATCAGTCTCACTCTTGCTCGGTCAAGAACTCGCATGGACAAAAACCGCCAATGACTCCTCCCTCCACGAGTCCCAAGGCTGCCTGAATATCAGGTGCCATGTAGTGGTCGACATCATAGTGTGGAACCACTTCACGTAGACAACTAATGACATCACTCAGGATCGCGCTGGTTGAGACCGGTGCCCGCAGCTCAATCCCCTGAACTGCTGCGAGTAGCTCTATAGCGATGATCGTAGCTACGTTGCGTGCAAGCGGAGCTAGTCGACGTGCTGCAAACGTCGCCATCGAGACATGATCCTCCTGGTTTGCTGAAGTTGGGATAGAATCTACTGAGGCTGGATGGGCAAGACTCTTATTCTCTGATGCGAGAGATGCTGCTGTCACATGCGCGATCATAAAGCCTGAGTTGACTCCTCCGTTTTTAACCAGAAATGGAGGAAGACCGCTCAAGGTCGCATCTATTAGAAGGGCTATTCGGCGCTCGGCGAGCCCTCCAATTTCGCTCGCTGCGATAGCAAGAAAGTCACAGACCATTGCTACGGGCTCGGCATGGAAATTGCCCCCCGAGAGTACCTCGTTGTTCTCTGTAAACACAAGTGGGTTGTCGGAAACTCCATTGGCCTCCACCAACAACCTATCTCCACACCAACCAAGGACCTCTAAAACGCTACCCATGACCTGCGGTTGACATCGCAGACTGTAAGGATCCTGTACTTTCTCGCAATCCTGATGCCACTGCGTTATCCCAGATCCGTTGAGGAGACTCAGATACGCTCGTGCAACCGCTTGCTGACCAGGGTGTCCTCGGACAGCCTGGATGCGTGGATCAAAAGGTACCACCGAGCCTGCAGCAGCATCCACGGAGAGTGCTCCGGTGACAATAGCAGATCGGGCGACCTGATCGATTGCAAACAGACCTTCGATCGCAAGGGCAGTCGAGACCTGGGTTCCATTGAGAAGCGCAAGTCCCTCCTTGGGTTTAAGGACCACCGGTTCCCTATGCAGCCTCCTCAGCCCCTCGAGAGCTGGCACCGTTTTCCCTTCTATCCTGACTTCGCCAACTCCAATCAGCGTTGCCGCCAGATGAGCGAGCGGTGCAAGGTCGCCAGAGGCGCCAACCGATCCCTGAGATGGAATCACAGGTAGGATGTCGTTTTCCAAGAAGGCGATCAGGAGCTCCATCAGCTCTACAGTTATACCCGAAAATCCCTGTGCAAGGCTTGCGATCTTTAGCAGCAAAACCATGCGGACTACCATGTCAGTAAGTGGTTCGCCGACACCAACCGCATGCGATAGGACGAGATTGCGCTGTAGGAGCTCAAGTTCAGAGGGCGCAATCTGAGTATTCGCCAATCTCCCGAAACCAGTATTGATTCCATATGCAGGAGCCGGATCCTGTGCGATCCTGTTCACGGTGTCAGAGGCGCTCCGGATAACTTCCCAAGAAGCCAACGGAAGTTCGATTGCGTCGACTCCCTGTCTAACTTGGCGTAGCTGTTGCAGTGTCAACGCCCCTGGCTGAATTTGCATTACTCTCCCTCATTCGTCTACGAATATGCCCTAAACCACCACCCAATTAAGCTAGCCCGCTCTGCGCCACCGCCGTCAACCCAAAAAACGTTCGAAGCTTACAACCACAGCTGAATCGAGCAACCGGTCGAGACGGCCAGCAATTTGTAGATCTCAAGTGGACCAATAGCGTCAATCAACCAGCGCACGCCGGTAACAGAGGAGTTCAACCTCAGGGAAACTGAGGTCGCGATCGGGTACACGTGAAAACGCCATATGCTCATACAGGCTTTGGGCAGCCACCATCTTCTTGTCGGTATGGAGCAGGAGGGCTCCCTTGTCGTGCTCCACAGCTCTTACCAAACACTGGCCCACGAGCATCCTGGCTACACCGAGGCGTTGGAATTTAGGGTCGACGCCCAACATTCTGAGCCCTGCCTCACCCTCAATGAGACCCTCGGCGAACTCTGAGTTGTGGTCCAACACCAGCGTTGTGCATCCCGTGAGCTCCAGACCGAGAAAGCAACCAAGGACAGTAGCCTTGGTAAGCCGCTCCCCCACCTCAGCAACCCGATCCAGATAGCCATCGGCGGTGCCGTTGGGGTAAATCTGTTGGTAAGCCTGTCTCAGGAGCTCACCAGCACGATCAGCAAAACTGGCGTCTAATTCGCGTACTATTAACTGTCTAGTCACCTCACTAAGTCTAAAGAAGATATCAGCGATCACGAGTTTTGCTTTCTACAATGGAACCATGACAGACCGAGAGCCCACAATCCTTGCTACCTCAGGCGGACTCATGCGAGGTCGACGCACTGAAGTGGCCTTTGGCCCACTGCTGAACTACGCCCTGGAACTCAGCGGCGTTGATAAGCCGCAGCTCCTATACGTGGGTACAGCGATGGGAGACGAGGCCGGTCATGGTCTGCGCATGATCGAAGCAGGCCAGGAAGCTGGGATCGCAGTGGATCTGCTTAGACTTTTCCCGATGCCAAACGCCGATGACCTGAGTGGCTACGTACTCAGCCACGATGTGATCTGGGTGGGCGGAGGAAGCGTCGCCAACCTACTCGCCCTTTGGCGACTTCATGGCCTTGACACAATTTTGAAGGAGGCGTGGAGGGCTGGGGTTGTACTAGCTGGCGTCTCCGCCGGCTCGCTATGTTGGCATATCGGAGGAACGACCGACTCCTTCAGTCCAGATCTCTCCCCAGTGACCAACGGATTGGCGCTGCTACCCTACTCCAACGGAGTCCATTATGATTCCGAACCCCGGAGGCGTCCACTGTTCCAGCAGCTGATCGCAGATGGTACTCTGCCCAACGGTTATGCGACAGAAGACGGTACTGGACTTGTCTACCAAGGAACACGGTTGATTGAAGCTGTAACGGAGATTGAAGGGAAGACAGCGTACCGAGTTGAACGCGACGACGACGAAGTCCACGAAACTGCAATACCGACACGGCTGCTCACGAACTCAAAACACTGATAGCACCAGCAACGAACAGTCGCACTGCGTGGTACCTGATCTATGTTGTGGAGAACTTCCGATCGCCGACGCCAAACATTCCTAGTGCTTTAGTTTCTGTGCTACCAGGTCCAGGAGGGAATTCCAATCATCGGTAAAGCTTTTGGCACCTTCTACCTGTAGTTGCGCAGCGAGATCCTCAAGATCCAGGCCAGCTGCGGCTAGTCGGCTGCATGTCTCTTGCGAACGCTCCAATGCGTTATCGAAGATTGGATCGATCTCCCCATGGTCGTCAAATGCAAGGAGTGTCCCCTCGGGCATCGTGTTCACGGTTCCGGGAGCTGCTAATGCTGACACATAGAAGGTGTCTGGATAGTCTGGGTCCTTTGTGGACGTTGAGGCCCAGAGAACGCGCTGCATCCTATCAACTCCGTTACAGAGCTCCTGGCAGCGTTCTGTCGCGAGTATCTGTTGATGAGCTGCCCAGATACCCTGCATGATGGCGAGTCCAGTCTGTTGTTGTAGTTCGGAGGGCAGCTTTGGATTCGCAGCTGAATCCCATCGGGAGACGAAGACCGACGCGACAGAGGGTACGTCAAGGCTAAGCCCTGCACGCTGGCGTAGTTCGAGTCCATCCAAAAAGGCGGTGGCAGCTGCGACATAGTGTTCGACTCCGAAGAGCAGTGTGACGTTGATCCCGATTCCGTCCGCGATCAGATCACGGATCGCCTGCGCCCCGGCTGCAGTCCCCGGCACCTTGACTAGAACATTCTCCAACGTAAAACGACTGCGCAGTCGACGCGCCCATGATATCGTCTCAGGGACCGAGTTCGCGTACTCCGGTGGAACCTCGATCGATATGAAGCCATCCCGGCCACCACTGGCCTCCCAGGCTCCATGGAGGAGTTTCGCGGCGTCGGTCAAGTCAACGATGGCCAGTTCGTAGATCATCTCCTCTGGGTCGAGGACACCCCCAGCCTCGAAGCGTCGGAGCGCTAAGTCATAGTCGTCTGAATGCCCAATTGCATGGGCGAGAATTGAGGGGTTCGATGTGAGTCCGGTGATACCTACATCCTTTACGTAATGCGCTAGCGTTCCGGTATCAAGCAGTTTCCTAGATATCGAATCGAGCCAAACACTTTGCCCCAATGTCGCTAGTGATCGAATACCTTGCATTACTTACCTCCAAGTATCGCGCGAACTGAACCTACCACTTGCTCCGGCGTGAATCCAAAGGCCTCTAGGACCTCATCCTTTCGCCCTGAGCCACCGAACCTATTCATGCCAATGACTGAGTCGACAAACTCGTACCATCCAAACGAAGAGGCAGCCTCCAACGCAACTCTCGGTGCCGTACCGAGCAGGGCCTCCCTCTCCTCGGCGGGACGAGCACGAAGCAACTCCAACGAGGGCACCGAGACCACCCCGGTCATGATGCCTTGACTCTCAAGAAGTTTCGCAGCATCAAGCGCCAAACTTACCTCTGATCCGGTGGCCACCAGGGTGAGGTCATCGCCGTCGCGTAGGCGATGACCGGATAGTGAATCGGTAGACACTTCGGCTGTGCCAGCTAGAACCGGCAACCCTTGACGCGAGAGAACCAGCACCGTAGGTCCCTTAGTACGGCGAAGTGCGAATGCAACACTCGCGCTAGTCTCCCGAGCGTCAGCAGGACGTAAAACGACGATCCCAGGCATGGCCCTCAATCCAGCCAGCTGCTCGACAGGTTGATGAGTCGTACCGTCCTCACCGAGGGCAATGGAGTCATGGGTGAAGATGAACAGCGTATGCAACTCCATGATTGAGGAGAGACGCAGCGCCGGCTTCAGGTAGTCGGAGAACACGAAGAACGTACTGGCAAATGGGAGGAAACCGCCATGTGCGCCAATGCCGTTGGTGATAGCGGCCATGGCATGCTCGCGAACGCCAAAATATATATCTCGCCCCTGGTAATTAGGCCAAGTGATTTGGGTACTGAGTCTAGTTTCAGTTGAACTTTCGACGTCGGCAGCGCCTCCGACTATCTCGGGAATTCGATCGGCGGCGGCACGCAGAGCAGCTCCAAGGGCAACTCGAGTAGAGACCGATGAACCATCTTCGTACTCTGGCCACTCGAACGCCGACTCTCCGAGCACCTGGTCTAGTACACGACGCTTGTACTCTGCGAATCGTTCAGGGTCAGCTGTCGATGCCCGCTGGCAGCAATCGACCCACTCTTCATATCCGGACTGTCGATCGGGTCGCCAAGCAGCATATGCCTCGTCTGGGACTACGAATGGTGGGTGCGGCCACTGAAGCTGTTCGCGAGTGGAGAGCACGGCCTCCGCGCCTAGCGCTGCACCATGAGCTCGATGATCGTCGTGGAATGGGCTCCCCATGCCAATGTGTGAGTTCATGATCACCAGCGTTGGCTGACCCTTGGTCTGCATGGCGGTCAATAGCGTGGCATCCACTTGATCAAAATCATCGACGTCAGTAATCCGCAAAACCCGGAACCCATAAGCCAAATACCGGGTTGCGACCTCTTCGTCCAACGAGAGTGAACTTGGTCCGTCTAGCGTTACCGCGTTGGAGTCGTAGAGGATAGTCAACTTCTCTAAACGAAGATGGCCTGCGAGTGATGATGCCTCAGAGGCGATTCCCTCCATCATGTCACCATCGCCACACAGTACCCAGGTACGGTGATCGACTACCGCCGCCTCCGGAACGTTAAACTCGTCAGCCGCCATTCGCTCCGCGAGCGCAAGACCAACCGCATTGGCGACACCTTGGCCAAGCGGGCCAGTAGTCACCTCCACACCAGGCGTCATGCCTCTCTCTGGGTGACCAGGGCAGCGCGACGGATAACGCCGAAAACGCTTGAGATCATCGATCGCAAGATCGTAGCCGGAGAGATGCAAGGCACCGTAGAGCAACATCGAAGCATGGCCACCTGAGAGTACAAAGCGATCCCTGTCTGGCCAGTCCGGCTGTTTCGAGTCGTGTCGTAGCACTTGAGTGAAGAGCCGGTAGATCACTGGCGCCATTGCCATTGGCGTTCCAGGGTGTCCAGAGTTCGCCTGCTCTACGGCGTCAACTGCCAAAAATCGGAGAGCATTTGAGGCAACGTCATATACGTCGGGAGCCCGCAAGCCTCCAAAGTCTTGCTTCTGATCGGTCATGATGGTCGTCCTCTCATATGTCGATATCGGGAGACAAGATCAACCGTGGAGGCATCGAACGCCCCCAGATCAGGCGCTCCAGCCGATGTTAGCATCGGTACTAGCTCGGATGCCAGCTCCTTGCCAAGCTCCACACCCCACTGATCAAATGAATCGATACCCCAGATGACACCCTGGGTAAAGACGCTGTGCTCGTAGAGCGCGATCAAGCTGCCGAGAACCTCAGGGGTTAAACGTTGCGCCAGTATGGTTGTGGTGGGTCGATTGCCCGGCATCCGTCGGGCCGGCCGTAGGTATTCCGGCACGCCTAGAGCCTCGAGTTCAGCGTCGTTTCGACCAAATGCCAGTGCTCGTGTCTGTGCAAGTCCGTTCGCGAAAAGCAGGTCTTGCTGTGCATCGGGCCCTCCGAGTGGTTCCGCGAAGAGGACAAAGTCCGCTGGTATCAGGATAGTTCCCTGATGCAACAGCTGATAAAAGGCGTGTTGCCCATCGGTCCCGGGCTCACCCCAATAGACCGCACCTGTGCCGTAGTCCACAGTCGAGCCGTCTATTCTAACCGACTTACCGTTGGATTCCATCGTGAGTTGTTGCAGGTAGGCTGGGAACCTTGCTAGTCGTTCGCTGTAGGGAAGCACCGCTTGCGACTGAGTGCCGAAGAAGTTCCTATACCAGACAGAGAGTAGCCCGAGTAGGACCGGGCCGTTCTCGTCCAGCGGCGTCTCCCTTAGATGTGCATCGATTGCAGCAAATCCGCCGAGAAACGATCTGAAGCGCTCGGGCCCGATCGCGAGCATAATAGCGAGTCCGACTGCAGAATCAACTGAATAGCGACCACCAATAAAATCCCAAAATCCAAACATGTTTTCAGGGTCAATTCCGAAGTCTGATACCAGTTTTGCGTTGGTAGATACGGCGACAAAGTGCTTCTCAACTGCGTCGGCGTGATCACCCAGTGATGCGAGAATCCATTGTCTAGCAGCCTTAGCATTGGTCAAGGTCTCAAGGGTTCCAAAAGTCTTCGAAACCACGACGAACAGTGTCGTCTCTGGATCACACACCTCAAAGATGTCGCCGATGGCTGTTGGGTCGATATTTGAGACAAAGTGCATCCGTCGCCCTTTGTCACTGAAGTCATAGAGCGCCCTGGTGACCATCTCTGGACCTAGGTCTGAACCCCCAATGCCGATATTGACAATCGCTGAAAACGGCTTGCCGGTACACCCTCTGCGCTCATTCGAACGAATGGCACGGCTGAGGCGCTCCATGCGTCCCAACACATCCTCAACCTCTTGGCCGACATTGACACCGTCGATTGGTCCGGAGAGGGTTGCACCACGACGCAAAGCGGCATGGAGAACGGCGCGATCCTCGGAGACATTGATATGCTCCCCGGTTAGCATTGCCACGATCGCGTCAGGAAGGAATCGTGCTCTCGCTAGCTCCACGAGAAGGCCAAGCGTCTCTTTGCGAATCAGGTTTTTGGATAGATCGAGGTGTAACGGTCCCACCTCGATTGAACTCCAGTTGAGGCGCCGGGTGTCCTCGGCAAATAGACGTCGCAAATCCGTCTGCTTGATCTCCTTCGCGTGCTGTGTGAGAGCAGCCCACTCGGGAAGCTGTTTAGGCGAAACTCCTGTCACCGGATACGGCACGACTTCCTCCGATCCATTGTCACCCCCATCCTAGACGTTATCGATTAATCCGTGGCGTCTGAGATAGTGACGTGTAGCTGGCAAGCTAGGATCGACTCGACAAGCCGACGCTTTCTTCTCAGGGCGTACATCTCAGCGCTAAGATCGCTGCTCGCCCGGAGTCTCAAATGGATCACCGCACCGCTAACAGTGCAGTGCAGATCCTGGATCAGCTGTTGGTGCGATCTATCAAGGGCGTCGGCAAGACGCACGATGGCTGCCCCTACCTGAATCTCATAGCCATCATCTGCACCCAGATCGGCAGGTACTACTACCTCACCCTTGGTGTGGGCGCCGATGATGGCTCCCACAACTCCAATCTCGCGGCGAGTGAAGCCGCGAGGAGGAGAGGCGGTAACTAAATACTGGCCGTGGCGGTCATGTTCATCGCGGTTGATAAACGCGCCGATATCATGGAGTTGAGCGGCGACCGCAAGACGCTGTCGTGCCTCCGCATTGAGACCGTGCATGCTGACCAACGCGTCAAAGATCTGGAGGGCTAGGCGTGTAACAAAATTTGCATGAGCCGCATCGACGCGATAGCGAAGCATGAGTTCTCGAACCGAGTCTGCTCTAAGGTCGGATCGATTAATTGAGAACGCAAAGTGCTCCTGGCTCTCGGCCTCGTGGAGTACGATCCCTTCACGAAGCGCCCACGAACACAACCAGACCTCATCGACCGAGATCGCGTCGAGCAGATGACCAAGGATTACTGCACCGAAGCCTACCGTGGTCGCTCGGCGCGCATCGATTCCCTTTAGTGAGTTCCGTCTTTCGACTGATGTTGCCCGTATGACGGAGGTAGCCTCCTCCAACGCCGGTCGACTCACCGTCCGCGCTAAAAGTCCATCATCGAGTTCGTCATGCTCGCTGTCTAGGGAAAGTGCGAATCGACCAATCGCATTCATCGTTCCACTCGTGAGAATTAGCCGGGTTGGATGATAGTTGACCATCGTCGCTAACGGTTCTTGAAGTTCATGACCTACGTAGTTATCGAGAGCGGGCACATTATCCTCGCCAAATTTAGCCCGGAGTCTGCCGACACCCAGGCGCAAGCTCCTACCCGCAATGAGCTGGCGTTGATCACCTAGCATCAGCTCGAGACTGCCACCGCCGAGGTCTGCACCAAGGACTGGCCGGGACCCTAGGTGGCATGCAGCACGAATCGCATCGAAGACAAGTGATGCCTCCTCATGGCCGCTGATAACCTGGACCTTCACACCTGTATGGCCATGAATCGCGTCGATCAACTCCTGTGCATTCTCGGCATCGCGGAACGATGCGGTGGCCTTTGCAACCACAACCTCAGCACCAAAACTTTGACTGATCGACAAAAAGCGAGCGACCGTCGCCACCGCCTCCTGGATCGCCTCATCGTTGAAGACTCCGTCTCGATAGACACGCTCTCCAAGACGCAGCATCTCGCGTTCCTTGGCAATAGGCTCGAGTCCCAGGTCAGAGCGAACGCGAAATACCGCGAGATGAAAGGAGTTCGAACCCAGGTCCATCGCCGCAACCACTACGCCGCCGGACACGATTAACGAACTCAAGCTAAATGCTCCGAATCGACGGTTGCCCACGGTGCAGGAAGTGGAACGGCCGCATCAAGAAAACGTACCAAATTCACACCAAGCTCCTTCGTCGCGTGCTGCCTGCTTGCAGTTAGGGACGACTCGCCTCTGGAGAGGGCCATCGAAAGCTTGGAACCCTGACTCGGTGGCACATCCGGAAAATAAGCCTCGAGGAGGTCGAGGAGCTGATCTAGCACCGGACGTTCGGGAGCCTCGACCTCGATCTCGAAAAACGTGAACTGTGCTGGGTGCTCGACGGTGACTGAGTCCATGCAAATCTCAACCTCGGCACTCGCAAAACTTCGCATCCAGCGTTCACGTACGGTTGTCAGGCGAGCGATCTCTTCGAGTTCTGCAGATACGCCGACAGCACGAAGCCCCATGGAGAGGATGGTTGGGATCTCCTTCCACAACCCATCTATCTCGATCTCAGTCGCCTCGGCAACCCCACGGACGTCCGGCGTTGCGCCAACCTTTATTGTCCAGCGTGCCTGCTGTCCTGATGATTCCCCTCGCGCACGAAGGCCGACTCCACTGCGGCCAAGAAGTTGATCGCAAGTATCAAGATAGCGAGAGGTCAAGCGCGAGACCTCAGGGCCACCGCTGTCCCCTTCACAGAGTTCAACGATCGTTGTTGTCATCTCGCGTGCTGTGGCAAGGTCGGGTGGCTGTCTTTTGAGTTCGCGTTCACTAGCCATGGATCAATGATTCCTCAACTTGTTCCCCGTTGAGGATGAGCTGTGAGGAGATACCTCGAGATGGCACTAGTCGACTCCACCGCCCCTCGCCATCTAACGTCCATGCGTTCGTATCATCCTCCCACTCCAGTTTCAACATGAAGATGACACGTCTACGCAACGCGGAATCCTGAAGCGGGAACAGCAGTTCGACACGACGATCTAGATTGCGCTGCATTAAGTCACTGGAGCCAACCAGGACCTCGGAGCGGGGATCGTCTAGATCACCAAAGACAAATACCCTTGAGTGTTCGAGGAACTCGCCGACTATGGAGCGAATTACGATTCGCTCAGACAAGCCAGGAACACCGGGGCGAAGCGCACAGATGCCGCGGACGAGTCCACGAATCTCCACTCCAGCCTGCGATGCCCGGTATAGCGCCTCTATTATGGCTGGATCAACCAGCCCATTCACCTTGAAGCTGATATAGCCATCGCAGCCTCGAGTAGTCTCGCGTTCAATCAAATCGGTAATACGTGCTCGGAGTTCCGTAGGAGCGAGTATCAGCTTGCCAAGGTGCGTAGGTCGAGAGAAGCCAGTCAGATAGTTGAACACCTCTCCAAGATCGTGACCTATCTCTGGATCAACCGTGAAAAGGCCAATATCCTCATAACTCTTTGCAGTCTTCGCATTGTAGTTGCCCGTACCCAGATGGCAATAGCGCACCAAGCCGCCACTCTCACGCCGAATCACCATGATGGCTTTGCAGTGGGTCTTGAGCCCAACGACTCCGTAGACCACGTGAACACCGGCGTCCTCGAGTTTGCGCGCCCATCCAATGTTCGCCAGCTCATCAAATCGAGCCTTAACCTCTACAATCACCACAACTTGCTTGCCACTCTCAGCTGCGTCGATCAGTGATCCGACGATCGCCGAATCACCTGAGGTGCGATACAGGGTTTGTTTGATAGCCAGTACTTCAGGATCTCTAGCCGCCGCCGCTACAAAGGCCTCAACGGTGGAGGAAAAACTATCGTATGGATGGTGGACAAGCACATCGCGGCTCTTTAGGGCGGCGAATATGTCTACCGCCTCACCATCGGAGTAACCGAATGGTAACGGAGTGTGTCCTGCTGCCCTTGGCCCTCGCTCACCATCTAGCCCTAAATCAAAGATCTCGAAAAAACAACGCATGTCCAACGGTAAACTCGTGGAGTAGACGTCATCGCGATGGAGTTCCAATTCGTCGATTAAAAGTGCTTGAATCGCGGCAGAGGAGTCCGCTGCGACCTCCAGACGCACTGCACGCCCAAAGCGGCGTCTACGGAGCTCCGTCTCTACGAGAGCTAGCAGGTCGTCGGCCTCCCCCTCTTCAAGCACCAGATCAGTGTTGCGTGTGACTCGAAAAAGTGCGGTCTCACCAATCTCCATCCCTGGGAAAAGTAGGTCAGCGAAGCTTTGAATGAGATCCTCAATCAGTACAAAGGATCCGCCGCCTATCGGATACAATCTCGGAAAGTTCGATGGCACCTTGATGCGGGCAAACTTCTCCTCATGGTCTGAGGGTTCGCGTACAGCTACTGCCAGGTTTAGGGAGAGATTCGAGATGTACGGAAAGGGATGAGAGGGGTCAACTGATAGCGGCGTTAACACCGGATATAGATCCGCTTCGAAGGCCCTGCGTAGACGTGCCTTGGTGGAACCGGGTAGGTTCTCAACTCGTTCGATTCGTACACCCAGCTGAGCTAACCGAGGCATCAGCTGGCACTGGTAACTCCGTTCTGCCTCCTCGATCAGCGTTAGCAGCCGACCACGGATAGCCTTTAGCTGCTCTCGAGCAGTCAGGCCGTCAGTCGAGCGTATCGTAAACGAGGAGAGGAGCTGGTCTTTGAGACCAGCCACACGAACCTGAAAAAACTCGTCGAGCCCCGCACCAAAAATAGCAAAGAACTTCGCCCTCGCCAAGATGCCGAGGCTATCGTCAGCTGCTAGCTCAAGTACTCTTGAGCCAAACTCAAGCCAAGATAGCTCTCTGTTGAAGTACCGCGGCAACTCGCGATCGCCAACGCCTGCGTCGGGCTCGTAGGGCACTTCATACGATTGCTGCATCTCACTCCTCACATGGATGTGGCCGACGCGCTATAGTCTAAAGCGTGAAAACAACTGAGCAGGTGAGGATTCGAACTCGCGGGTACGAACGGCGTCGACGAGAACTCGAATTAGTGATCATCTCCGACGTTATCACCGTCTTCGCGTGGGTACTCGGCTTCTTCGGGTTGCACCCTAATGGGCATATCGCACTATTCAATCCCTGGCTTGCCATTGTCGTAGTCGCGCCGATCGGCGCTCATATCACGAACCGCTACGTCGCTGCTAATGCCGATGCGATACTGTTACCGCTAGCGGCGCTGCTGAACGGTCTTGGATTCGTGATGATTGGGGTGCTCGATCCCCAACAGGGTCAACTGCAGGCGCTGTGGACTCTCGTATCGATTGCTGCTTATGTTGCCACTATGATCCTGGTCCGCAATCCAGACTCGCTAGACAAGTATCGATATCTGCTCGCCATCGTTGGGATTGGTCTCCTGTTTAGCCCTCTAGTGCCAGGGGTGGGCGAGAACATCGGAGGCGAACGGCTGTGGGTCCACTTTGGCACCTTGAGTTTCCAACCGGTGGAGATTGCAAAGCTACTACTCGCCATTTTTCTGGCCTCGTTGATCGTTGAAAAGAAGGATCTGCTAGCTCGGCTACGCGGTGGCGGCTTTCGACGCTTTGGGCCAATCGCATTAACCTTCGGTATTGCGCTCGCGATTATGGCGGTTGAGAAGGATGTAGGATTCGCTCTCCTAATATTTATTACCTTCGTCATTGTGATGTGGATCGGCACCGGCAACCGTATCTACCTCTTGTTCGGAGCCGTTACCTTTGTATTAGGACTATTGGTTGGCGGAGCAGTCCTACCACAGGTGCACCAACGGATTACGGTCTGGTTAGACCCGTGGAAATACGCGGCAACTACCGGATACCAACTTATCCAGGCTCAATACGCTTTTGGCATTGGCGGACTTAGCGGAACCGGCCTTGGGCTCAGTCACCCGACGGTACCTGTCGCAACCTCCGACTTCATCTTCGCCGCTTTTGGGCAGGAGCTTGGACTGCTCGGAACAAGTGCGATCATTATCTCTTTTCTCCTCCTCACCGGTGCTGGAATCCGTATCGCTCTACGCGCACATAGTGAATTCAGCTCACTCCTTGCAATGACCATGACCATCATTCTCGCCCTGCAAACCTTCTTCATTCTTGCTGGCGTTATCCGGGTCCTGCCACTGACAGGAATGACGTTGCCATTCCTGGCCTACGGCGGATCATCGCTGCTTGCCAACTATATTCTGCTCGCCATCTTGGTGCGCATCTCTCATCGATCCAATCAACATGCAGACCCGAGAGAGAGTCCGCTGATCGAATCCTGAAGTCATCAGATATCCATAGTGGGTCTTGCTCGAATATGACCGCCTAGCGATTCGCAATAGTAACTCGTTACACGATCATCCGAGTGAATTGCTGCGAGCCTGAATCAAGATTTTCGTCCAGAGTACGATACTTATTTATGAGGTGGTATCACATGGGGTCGATTTTGGCAACACCAGCGAGGCTACTCTGTTCGGTCCTTACGGTCGAGAGATAGAACGACTCCAGTGTCCATTGAGCTGACAACTATTATTGTCCTCGCGATCGCCGTATTGGTAGGTCTCGGATTTGGACTGCAACGCAACTCCTATGGACGTCGGCTGAAGCGCAACAACCGGTATCAGCAACTTTTGGCTAGTGCCAGCCAATTGATCCATGACACTCCAGACGAAGACGAATTCTTGAGAGAGATCTGTCGACTTATCTGTCGGATGGATCCAGTGCGGCTTGCGTGGATTGGGCGCCCGAGACCTGATGGACAGATAACGGCGATCGCGAGCTGTGGTGAGGTTGGATATCTTGACCAGGTCCACGTATCGGTTCGTGAAGATCTCGAGGCGGGCCAAGGGCCCATCGGTAAGGCATGGCGTAGTGGTGAGGCGATCTTTGACACCAAGACACTTAGCGATCCAAGATTTGAACCGTGGCGAGCCGTAGCCAAACAACACCAACTCATGGGAATCCATGCCCTCCCGATCCATTGCGATGGCGAGGTAGATGCTATTCTCGCCGTCTATTTTGGACCGAAAGGTGGGCCAGAACTGGAGGAGCGTCTGCTCTTTGAACGCTTGGCCAACGACTTGGCCACTGGCATCAGTAAGATCCGGGAACATCGGCACAACCATCGGCTAGCCACGGCTTTAGCACAGATCTCAGAGGCTGTCTTTATTCTCGACCTTGATGGCCAGATTACATGGTATAACGACGGGTTTCTACGTCTATTTGCCTTTGCTCCAGATGAGATCCTCGGTTCGGACCCTGCCAAGCTCCTCGGTGATCCCAAGTTTGAGGAGTTGCTCGAGCTAGTCGATAGCGAAGGTACCCACGAGCTACTAACTGACTGGGAGGCGCTTCAGACTAGCCAGACGGGCGAAGGCCTTTGGGTACACGTATCGGTCAACCCGCTGCTCGACGATCGCGGAACTACTTCAGGAATCGTGGTGGTCGAGGTGGATCTGACAGACGAGAAGGCTGCGATCGATGCGGAGCTACGCCTGCTCGCTATTTTGGATTACACCTCGGATGGTGTAGGCATCACCGATCGCCATGGGCAGCTGATCTACCTCAACAGCGGCGCACGTCAGCTGATTGGACTCGGACACGACACTCCGGCCGAAGGGCGCCAGTTCTTAGACCTGATTGCCGACGTCGATGGACGGGAACAATTTTCTAACTCTGTGCAAGAGGCGGCGATTGCCGGCCGATGGGAGGGTGAGATAAATATCAGACGTCGCGATGGCGTCACGATCCCTCTTTCAATAGTGCTGATGGCACACCGCGACTCTGGTGGACATGTGCAATACCTATCGGCGATCGCAAGAAATATCCTCGACCAGAAGGAACGCGAGGATGAACTGAGCTATCTCGCTGAACACGACGCACTGACGGGACTCCCGAATCGGAGGGTGTTGGGTAACCTCCTAGACGCGGCAATCGCGAATGCCAAGGCAACGGGCTGCCACTTTGCCATCGGTGTCATAGATCTGGATGACTTCAAACCGGTGAACGACCGCTTCGGCCATCACGCTGGCGACGCGCTACTTGTCGCCCTATCCAGCCGGTTGACCAGCAATATTCGCGATGGTGACGCGATTATACGGCTAGCCGGTGACGAGTTCGTGGTCATTTTGAACGGACTCAGTCGATCGCGGACAGAGTTGCTCGAGAGCCTCGATGCTGTGCTTTCGAAACTCCATCGGGCAGTGGAGACCCCCTTTGAACTCGACAAGAGCAATAGGGTCGCAGTAGACATGAGCATCGGTGTCGCTCTGTTCCCAGATAACTCGACTGAGCCCGACGCGCTTCTCCGCGAAGCCGACGCTGCCCTCTACGTAGCAAAGCAGGGAAAACATGAACGCCTCCGCTGGTGGACTCTACGTTCCGACACAGTTGCCATCCCTGAAACCAGGGCTCCGACAACCAACTCTCCGTATGGGCCAAGTGCCGCTGCGTTGCTGACCACGCTTCTGTCCGATGTCGACGCCTTGAATAGCCAAGTGCTCGATGACTTCTACCTTGCCGTCGGGGCATCCAACGCAAATCTAGAGGCTCCCTCACGCCCCTCAGCCGAAGAGTACGGATCAAAACTCGGTCAACTCATTGCACATCTCTCAACGCTCTTAACACCAGAACTGGCGAGGGTAGATCTGGAAAGATGTGCCCACGATATTGGTGTTGCACTCGCGCTAACGGGTCTGAGTACTGAGATTTTAGTGAACGCAGCCAGCATTTACCGGATGGCTCTTACCGGCGTACTCAGCCAAATGAGCGGCCAACCTCGCGATCTCCAGAGGGTTGTCACTATTCTTGAACGCCGTATCGAAGATGACTTATCCGCAGAACTCCACGCCATGACTGCGGTGACTGAGGCCTACTTTGGTATATTTGCGAATCCGCTTCCAGCAGCGGACCAACTCTGGATCGACATCATTCAGGCCGAACTCGACGCCATAGGTTCTCTGCCAGGAATCGGTGCCGTCTGCCTAGCCAGACAGGGGAATGCTGGCAACCTCGTCATCGAGGGTTACGCAGGTCAAAGCGGGAGGGTGCTCGCAGATAGCATGAACGCTCCTGAGTTCCAGGTGGCAATCGATCCCCGACACCCCACTGGGCAGATGCTCAGTGCGCGTGCCTGGCGAGAGGCGCACATCCTCATCGCCGACAACATCACCGATGGTAGTGTCCTTGGGACCTGGAAAGCGACCAGCGATACTTTGGCTCTTCGGTCTGCGGCAGCGATCCCAATTCAGAATCTCGATGGTCGCCCGATTGGACTACTCTTGCTGGTTGGCCATTATCAAGGTCAGTTCTCATCTGACTGGATCGGTCGCTTCAACCAGAGCCTCCAGCAGCGTTGGGAAAATCTCTTCTACCGGATAGCAACTCCCGATAACGTCCTAGCTAGAGAGCAGGCAATCGGCTATCGCGAGCTCCTTCTGACCGGCGGGCTTCAGATGTACGTTCAGCCAATCATCGACCTAAAGTCGGGCCAACTCGCTATGGTTGAAGGACTGGCAAGACTTGTACGCTCGGACGGAACGGTTATCGGTCCGGATGCGTTTCTTGGCATCCTCGGCGCCAGCGAACGCAAGCAGCTATTTTGTATCGGGTTGGAGACGTTGCTAGCAGCAGAACAAGGATGGCGCCTACGAGGATTAGACGTTGGTCTTGCAATCAACACAGACGCGTCCACACTCAACGACCCACAGCTTCCTTCATGGTTAGCCGCCACCCTCGCCAAGTGGGACTTCTCAGTCGATCGACTCACCCTCGAACTCCTCGAAACCGACCAACATCATCGCGCCCCAGATCTTTTACGTCTCCGTGAGCTCCAATCTCTAGGACTCCATCTCGCGATTGACGATATGGGATCAGGCTATTCGAACTGGCTACGCCTCGTCGAGATACCAGCAACACTTGTCAAGGTAGATCATAAGTTCGTTGCCCGTATGAACACCCATCCCAGGAGGGTTATCAACCTGCTAGGCACTCTAATCCTTACAGCCTCTGACTCTGGACAGAGGGTGGTAGTAGAGGGGATCGAGAGTCCGGTGTTAGCTGAAGTAGCCACTCGTCTCGGAGCAGATTTCGGTCAAGGCTTTGGTATTGCACGACCAATGGCAGCCGACAGGTTAGCCGACTGGGCACTCTCCTACCAGCATCAACACCACTTGGATCAAGAGCTCCACTCCCTCCTCGGGGCGATGGCCTATCACTGGGCCTTTGTGCATGGTCCAGTGCAGCACAGAAGGGGACGCCTTGAAGACTGCGCTCTGACCCGATATTTTGACCGCAACGGCATGAACGGCTCGGTGGGAGCGACTCTCCACCGCGAGCTCCACTCCTGGGACACCCCGCCAGCAAGCGTCGTCAAGGGTCTGACTGATTGGTTTGAAGCTGCTTTGGCATCGATGGACGATCCACTGCAAGTAGCCAAAACCATCTCTGACCCCGCTTCAGCAGCCTCAGTTGGAGGCGATTCAACCTCCGTGGACAGCAATCTTCACACCTAAATAAGGTCGTCTGGTAACGTTATACTCATGTGCCATCGCCACCAAGGCCCATCAGTCTCTATCGCCGTCGTGTTATTCGAGCTTGGCATGCAACAGCCGCACGTGCTCCTCTCCTACTCTTCCGGAGGGCTTACTCTCCTTCGGGTAGCGATTGATAGACTCGACGTTGCCCTAGATGAGTATGCAATGCGCTTTCTAGAACGAACCGTTGGCCTGTCGGTATCGAGGCTGATGCAGAGCATTACCGACCAAGATTTGAGTCAAGATCCACCCTTGATCGACATCTGCTACTACGGATTCTCCAAGAGTCAGTTTGTCAACGGAGACGACCTCGTCTGGGTTCCGCTCTATCACCTGCTTCCCGACCAGGATCACCGCGAACCAGCTGCCACCGACTCCGTGAAAGCCGCTGCCCACCTCCCCCCAGTCTCCGATCACGATCTTGACCTGCTGGCAGCGGCCCTAAACACGCTTCGCCGTTCTCTTGATCGCAGGCCAGTGATCGAGGAGATCGAGCCTGTGGCATTCACACTCTCCTATCTCCAGCAGCGCACAGAGATGTTGCTTGGAACTTCGCTGCATACTCAGAACTTTCGCAGAAAGATCCTTGAGTCTGGATTTCTCGAGCCCATCGATATCGCTGTGGCGCAATCACTCGGCCGACCGGCGCTTCTTTACCAGGTCCGATCGAGCACACGAGGTGCGACGATAGACTAATGCTCAATATGAGTATTATTGCACCACCCTCAGACATGGTAGGTTACCAACGAGAGATTCGTAGCCTGGTCGAGCAACAAAACGCTATTATCCTCGCCCACAACTACCAACCGGCCTGGATCAAAGAGGTGGCCGATATCAGCGGTGATTCGCTCTACCTATCACGGCAAGCCAGTGACACAGATGCCACCACCATCATCTTTTGTGGCGTGCGGTTTATGGCGGAGACCGCAAAGATACTATCGCCCGAGAAGCGAGTGGTCCTCCCTGCCGACGATGCTGAGTGTTCACTGGCCGACTCGATCACCGAATCTGACCTAAGGGCGTGGAGAACTGAATATCCTGACGCAATTGTCGTGGCCTACGTCAACACCTCTGCTGCAGTAAAGGCACAGGCCGACGTCTGCTGCACATCAGCCAACGCCGTAGAGATCGTAGCATCGATACCCCACCATCGTGAGCTGCTATTTCTTCCCGATCAATTTTTAGGCGCCTATGTACAGCGGATGACTGGGCATCCAAACATGCACATATGGATGGGCGAGTGTCACGTGCATGCCGACATCTCACCAGAGCATCTCGAGAGCAAGATGCTCGATAACCCGATGGCTACCCTGATGGTGCACCCCGAATGTGGATGCACTACCCCAGCGCTCTACCAGTTGGCTGACCCCAGCAGTGCACCAACGCGTCAACGAGTGAGCATTCTCTCGACAAATCAGATGATTGAGGAGGCAAAGACAACCACTGCTCGGCACGTTCTGGTGGCCACTGAGATCGGGATCATGTCGGATCTGCAAGCCGCTAACCCTGACGTCCGCTTTGAGGCTGTGAACCCCGAGGCTAGATGCCCATATATGAACCGCATCACTCCACAGAGATTGCTCGACTCGATCACGTCGACCACTGATGAGGTTGTCGTAGTTCCAGACACCGCTGCCCGCGCCAGGTTGGCGGTAGAGCGTATGGTGCATCCAGAACTACGTTCATGGACTCGGTGATGCAAATTCGGGTTACAAGCGATGACTCTTTTGACGTCGTCATAATTGGTGCTGGGATAGCGGCAACAACGGTGGCTCTCTCATTGCCTGCCAACCTGCGCATCGCAGTAGTCGCCCAGTGCAGAGGGATCACATCGAGCCATTGGGCCAAGGGAGGGGTCGCCGCAGCGTGTCAATCACCTGACGATGCGGATCAGCATATCGCCGACACCCTGCAGGCCGGCGGTGGCTTGAGTGATCGAGTTGCGGTGGACCTGATGGTGCGTGAAGCACCAGCGGCAATCGCATTTCTCAGCGATCTAGGGGTTACCTTCGAAGGGTTACCAGGACGCGAGGCTGGGCACGCACTACCTAGAATTTGGCATGCAAACGGTGATGCCACTGGTGCCGCCATAATGAGCGCGCTCGAGAAGAAGATATTAAGCAAAACCAACTTAGTAGTCCTAACAGGAAGCCTGATTGAGATTGCGACCAGCAACACTGGGGTCAGTGGAGTCCTCATAGAGAACGATAACTCGGCCGCACTGCTTCGCACATCAAAGGTTGTACTCGCAACCGGCGGAGCTACCGGACTCTGGAGTTACCACACTTCGCCTCCGACCAACCTTGGTCTCGGTATTGTCGCTGCCTATCGCGCCGGTGCGATCGTGGGAGACCTTGAATTCACCCAATTTCATCCAACGGCAATAGCACTGTCGGCCTCTCCGTTGGTGCTAGCCACCGAAGCTCTGCGAGGAGCGGGGGCATGGATCGTCGATGAGGACGGCAAGCGCTTTCTGTTCGACTATGACCCAGCGGGTGAACTTGCTACCAGAGATAAGGTATCGCTAGCGATCTCCCGTCACTCAGGTCAGGCTTACCTCGACACCCGACCGATCGACGAGTGCGAACTCACCGCCAAGTTTCCAAGTTTTGTGAATGCCTGTCGCGAGATGGGGTTCGATCCAATCTCTACCCCAGTTCCGATACGGCCCGCAGCTCACTACACGATGGGCGGTATCGTTACAGGGACCTACGGGGAGACGAATATAGCTGGACTCTATGCCGTTGGTGAGTGTGCCAATAGCGGGGTTCATGGTGCCAATCGACTCGCGTCTAACTCGCTGCTAGAAGGCGTGGTCTTCGGTCGTCGCGCGGCGTTGCATCTAGCATCTGCCTCTTTCCCAGACAACGCCACCGCTCACCCGAGTTCCTGTAGCCTCCCAACCCGGGCGACTAGCCTTAGCAGGCTTATGCATTCGGTAGACACCGCCCTTGGAATCGAGCGTGAGGGGTCAACGATTAAGACAACACGTGAGGCACTCGCCGCCGATGAGACTGAGGATATGGATCCCTTTTTAGCTCATCGCTACGTTGCAGCATCAGAGCTGGTGACGATGATGTTGGAGGCGGCCGAGAGCAGGGTCGGTAGCGTTGGGTCTCATACGCGCTCAGACCAACAACCCGAGGATACGTTATATCGCCTCCAATTTCTCCATGGATCTAAAGCACAACGAGTAAGGAGATTCTCTTGATACCGATGACACTTATCGACCTGGCTCTAGACGAGGACTTGTTAACCGATCCTGAAGTCGTCGGTGACCAACGCGGCCATCAAACCGCGGAACAGGAGTCTAAAAACGCCTCTCAGTCGGCAGCCGTCGACCTGACGGGATCATTGCTTGACCGTCGAACCGTCGAACTCACACTCGGCTCACGCGCTTCTGGGATCTATGTCGGTGCAGATTTAGCTCCGCTAATTCTCGCCCGAGTTGCAGAGCGGCTTGAGCGGCCAGTTCCCTCATGGGATCCGATAATTAAAGATGGTGAGGCCGTCACGAGCGGCACCGTGATCGCTCGCCTGCATGGAGAACTTCCCATCCTGCTCGCAGCAGAGCGCACCATGCTTAACTTTCTCTGTCATCTCTCCGGTGTTGCCACCCTCACTAGAGCCTACGTAAACACCGTCTCTGGAACGCGAGCTGTCATCCGTGACACCCGCAAAACTACTCCTGGTCTGCGAATGCTCGAGAAATACGCGGTCCGATGCGGCGGTGGTAGCAATCATCGCCTCGGACTATGGGACGCCTTTCTCATTAAGGACAACCATCTAGCTTTTGCACCGATGGTCGAGCTGGTGTCACGGGCACGACAACAACAACCTGCTCGCCCACTCGAGGTGGAGGTGGACAGTCTTGAACAGCTTCAAGAATGCCTCGATCTCGGCGTGGATCTCATCCTACTCGACAACATGCCGGTGACAATGATAAATGAAGCCGTTCGCCTTAGTGCTGGTCGCTGCCAACTGGAGGTATCGGGTGGCGTGGGACTCGAAAACCTACGTGCCATCGCCAAGACCGGGGTCGACTACATAGCTGTAGGAGCCCTCACGCACTCAAGCCCGATTCTAGATCTTGGCCTTGACTATCCTGAACTGTAGCATCGACCACTTGACAGTGTGTGTATCCTGCCATGCGGGTGTATGTGTGCGTGTTAACAACTCCGACTAGCTTAAGACTCCAATGTCGGATCGATAGTTAGTGGCGACGCCGATTAGCTAACTCATCTTCCCCACCTGGGGAGGGGTTGCCTGTGCTAGTTGCAACTTCTGCGTCGACCGCCTGAGGATGCGACGCACCCTGGGAACCAACCTCTTCCGAACTCATTTGACGAACAGTATCCTCAGCTTGACCATCGGTCACGTCTCTTCGACCCACAAGGTTGGGCGCCACCAGAATTGGAGCTTGCACCGGTTGAAGCAGGGCCAGCATGATGGCATCGGATGGACGAGCGCTAAATAGGCGCGTCCTCCCATCTTGGCCAGATAGCGCCAAGACCGCATGAACATTACCGTCAACAACTTCGTCCAAAGCGACATAGCTAACGTTAAAGCCATACGATGCCAATACATCCTGCATGAGTTCGGCTGTCATCGGACGTGGTGCGCGTTCCTTGGCTACAATGAGGGCCAGTTGGCGCGCCTGCTCTATTGAGATCGGAATCTCAAACTCCATCAAGGAGGTGTCATCTGGAAGCAGGGTGACTCGAGCAAACGGCTCTGGAAGGTCAACGCCAACGCGAACGAGCCTACAAGGAACAAGACCAGCGAGATTAAAGCTATCAGGCTCTAACACGGGCACGTTGGGACCCTATGTTCAGCGCGAGACCAACCATCGCGAGAAAGGCAAGCATAGCCGAGCCTCCATAGCTGATGAGTGGTAGTGGAATGCCCGTGATAGGCATGATTCCGATAGTCATACCCACGTTTTGGAAGACGGAGTAGCCAATCCACGCTAGCCCGCCTGCGACGATGAGCGTTCCCGTAATGTCCTTCGACCAGCGCATTGCGCTCCAGAGTCTCCATATCAGTATCGCATATCCCAACAAGAGACCTGCACATCCAACGAAACCAAGCTGCTCTCCAATTGCTGTGAAAATAAAGTCAGTCTGTTGCGAGGGCACAAAGGCCAGGGTAGTTTGAGAACCCTTAAACAGACCAACCCCAAAGATATGTCCGGAGCCGATGGCTATCTTGGATTGCGCAAGGTTGTAACCAAAGGAGGAGGCATTCGCTTTTGGATTGAGAAACGAAAGCAATCTATGCAACTGATAACTCTTCAAAAAGCCGACATGGAGTATGGCGACGATACCAACGACACCAATTATGACGAGCGCCAGCAGATAACGCGCTGGAACGCCAGCCATCACTAGCAGGAGTGCGGTTATAATCCCAATAACGATTCCCGTGCCAAGGTCTGGCTGTTTGATCACCAGTACCATAGGGATACCCCCCATCAGCAGGATGGTAATCACAGCTCGAAGGTCAAGTGGATCCTCTCGATTGGCCACGTAGGCGGATATTCCAAAGATAACCCCAATAGGTGCAAATTCGGACGGCTGTACCTGAATAGGGCCCAACTGAAACCAGCGTTGCGAACCGAGTTGAGAGGTGCCGACCGGAGAGAGAACGGCGAGCAACCCTAAGATACTAGCGCCATAGATGATGTAAGCGAAATGGGCTAAGCGCTGGTAGTCAATCAGTGCGAGAACGACCATCACCACGACCCCAAGGGCGAAATAGATCGCCTGACGTTCAAAGTAATAGTAGCCAGATATGCCCGCATGCATCAGCTGGACCTTGGTGGCCGAGTACACCATGATTACACCAAATGCCCCAATGGCCAACGTACTCAGCACTAGAAGAAGGTCGAGACGGCTGATCCTTCCCCAGATACCGGCCTCACGACGAACTGTCAACTGCGTCATGACAGTCCTAGAAGCCTCTCGAGTGCTGATCGTGCCATGGCGCTCTGGCCTGCCTCGGCTTGGAAGCGCACCAGCGCCGTCGCGATCCAGTCCGAAAGCTTCAAATTTTCGGATCGAATGCGCACGCCTCCAACGACATGATCGACTCGACTCGCCTGCACCCGTCCGTCCCTATCACGCTCTAGAGTGAAACGCTCGGAACCGACGTCGAAGTAATCGGTACGCTGCTTACGCTTTGACACAGTGTGAACACGATCCTGGAACAACTCCAGCACGCGTTCAAGGCCTACCGTCTCTAGTGCCTGCGCCTCCGCTGCTAACTTGAACAAGTCTGAAGAATCTACCAGACCATCAGATGTAGCGCTGAAGGCGTCACCCGATTCTTGCCCGTTCTCTGCTACCATGATGAGTAATAGAGTAATAGCTCTAGCCAGTATCACTATAGGGTTAAGGAGATCCTTTCATGAGCATGTTCAAACGCGTCTCTCAGGTCTTCCAACAGAAGTCGAATGCGCTCCTTGATAAGGTAGAGGATCCAACACAGGCCATCGATCTCAGCTATGAGAAGATGCAAGAAAATTTGCAACAGGTTCGTAGGTCGATCGCGGATGTGCTCACGTCACAAAAGCGACTCGAGGCACAACGGGCGCAACTCCAAGCGCAGTACGACAAATTGCAGGGTCAAGCCAGACAGGCGCTCCAGCAAGGACAGGAAGACGTCGCCAAAATGGCGCTGCAGCGTGCAACAGCGATCCAGCCTCAGATCGACTCTCTCACACCTCAGATAAACCAGCTCGCCCAACAGGAGAGCGCGTTGGAAGAGACCGGTCGCACGCTCAACTCCAAGATCGAGGCGTTCCGCGCTCAACGCGACACTATGAAGGCTCAATATACCGCAGCGAAGGCTTCGTCGTCCGCGCTCGAGAATCTGACAGGGCTCTCCGATCAGATGACTGATGTCAACATGATGATGGATCGCGCTCAAGATAAGATCGCTCAGATGCAGTCGCGGGCCGCTGCTGTAGGAGAGCTCGCCAACTCTGGCGTTCTTGACTCACCTTCGCTGGGCGGGCACGGTGACGATATCGAAGCCGCTCTTGCACAAAAGTCTTCGGCTAACGATGTTGATCTGCAGCTAGCCGCCATGAAGGCTGAGCTGAATAGTCCGGCCCAGCCTGCAAGCCTGCAAACATCGACTACACCCAGCGATGCGAAAGCACTCCAGTCCTCTGCAGACAGTGGCGGATCGAATGAGGAATCATCGGCGGTTGACACCTTCGTCGTGAGAGTGCTCGGACAGAGCCGTTTTCGGATTGCCAACTCAATTAGACCTGCACTTGATGGTCTTGATGCCGCCCTCGAGATGGCAGTAGAGAAGAACGATGCCGACTCCTTCGCCCAACTGGTTAAGCAGCTCGGATTGCTGGTTACGACGAATGGAGCTGCACTTGCAGACAGCGACGCGACCAAGGCCGACATAGTTCTGCCTAGTCCGGATATGACCCTCGAAGAGGCTAAAAAACTTTTCTTTGACACTCCAGCGGCACCGACGGAGGCCTCACAGGATCAAGGCGCCAGCGGAGCCAGCGTTAGCTAACCTCTAGGACGCATCTACAGGTCGAAGTTAATGAATTGTGAACCTCTTTACTCGACTCTGGCACGTTCGTCACTCTAGACTGATTGTAACTATTCAGGTCACCACCGAGAGTCAGTCGGGTGAAGCTGCGAGGGAAGTGTTTCTCGGTCGCTAGGGCGAAGCGGTTCAAGGGTTCGTAGCGCGTCTCGGACAGCAGCTTCGTTGTGTCTCTGTCCGAGGAACGTCCAAGGTGCAGTCGGGCGCTGGTTGCATACGTTCTAGCGGATGCCGGTAGTGAAGGCTCCCCCGGCTGGACACACGCTAGAAAGTCCTGTAGCTTTGGTGCTGTGAACCAGATCGGGCAATCATCCAGCGAGAGTATCGTCACCGAGAGCGTGGCGGCAAACAGTAGGCAGGCATCGAAGAGCGCAGACGGTTCTCTTTACCGCTATGTTGGCCGGGAGTTCACCGAGGTGGAGATGGAGATAGTGCGCACCCTCTGTTTGGACCCGGCGTATCCTACCCGGGCATCAATCTCGCGGGCGCTCTGTCGATCCCTTGGGTGGACAAAGCCAGACGGTGGGCTAAAGGATATGTCAGCGAGGGTCGCACTCGCCAAGATGGCGGCTGACGGACTTATTACCCTACCTGCACCCACAGGGCCACAGCCAGTTCCTAGGAGGCACCTGGAGGCAACGATCGAAGAGGGCCCTATGCTGGCCTGCTCGCTTGGCGAGCTCGACTCTGTCTCACTTGTTAAGGTCGATACCCGCTCTGACTCCGCAACATGGAATGAGCTCATCGGACGCTTCCATTATCTCGGCTACACCCGCGCCTCGGGTGCTCAACTACGTTACCTCGCTATTTCCAACGGCCGACCTCTCGGTGCTATTGGCTTTGGCGCAGCTGCGTGGGCACTCCAAGATCGGGACACCTTCATTGGCTGGGACGCCAAGACGAGAAGGCAGCGCCTGCATCTGGTAGTGGGAAACCCTCGTTACTTGATCCTGCCCTGGGTGCGGGTTCCTCATCTCGCCTCTCACCTACTTGGGGCCGTGACACGAGCCCTGCCAGGGCACTGGGTTGAGCGTTATGGCTACGCCCCGGTACTGCTCGAGACCTTCGTCGATGTCGGCCGCTATGCAGGCACCTGCTACAAGGCCGCTAACTGGGTTCGGGTTGGCCAGACCAAAGGTCGAGGCAAGCTGGACCGCAATAAGGCCTACGCGCTCGGGGTCAAAGACATCTATTGCTACCCGCTCTCTAGGAACTTTCGGACCAAGCTTCTCGGTGAAGGTAACCCTGCTTCGTGAGCCAGGCCAGTTACGCGACGCTCGTGTGTGACTGTGAGACACTCAAGGCCAAAGTCGCGACCCAAGCCGAGGTGATCGAGAAGCTGGAGGCTCGCATCGTGGAGCTGGTGGACCAGGATCGACTCATCGCAGAACTGCGCTGTGAGGTCGCAGAACTTAAGGGCCGACTCAACACCAACTCGCACAACTCCTCCAAACCCCCTTCCTCGGACGGATATGTAAAACCAGCTCCGCGCTCGCTACGGCGTGCATCTGGGCGCCACCCTGGCAAGCAGCCAGGAGCAAAGGGAGCACGCCTTTTACCGGTCGCACACCCAGACAAGGTGCTCTATCATGCACCCTCGAACTGTAAGAGCTGTGGACGCGATCTCAGGGACGCAGACATCATCGGCACTGAGGCCCGCCAGGTCTTTGACCTGCCTCCTATGGCACCTGAGGTGATCGAGCACCGGGTACAAAGGCGTCGCTGTAGGTGTGGAACCTTGAGCGTCGCTAGCTTTCCCCCAGAGGCTAAGGCGCCTACCTGTTATGGACCTCGGGTACGAGCGCTCGCAGTGTCACTGGTGATCGGCCAACACTTACCCTATGCTCGCACAGCAGAGGTGCTCAGGGACATGCTCGCAACACCGGTGTCGACCGGAGCTATCTGTGCTATGGTCGCTGAAGCCTCCAAGAGAGTGGAACCATTCATAGAGACGCTGCGAGAGGGACTCAGTCGAGCCAAGGTCGTGCATTTCGACGAGACGGGCGCTCGAGTAAGGGGCAAGCTCTGGTGGGTACATGGTGCCTCTAGCGAGTCGCTCACCTTGTACTTCGTGCACCCGAGACGAGGCATCTTAGCGATGGACGCGATGGATGTGCTACCAGGGTTCACCGGTGTCGCTCAACACGATGGTTGGAAGCCCTACCTACGCTACGAAGATGCAACGCACGCTCTCTGCAATGCTCATCACCTTCGAGAGCTCGAGTACGTGTCTAGCCAGAT